>PBZE01000043.1 GCA_002730095.1 Methanobacteriota archaeon
GCTTTCGGATACGTAGGCGACTTCACATGCAGCTTCACAGTTAACGCAGGCGAGTCACTAACGATCAGCGCTTACTCGTACTACACAAGCATATACCACCCGATAACTCTGATGGGGCCATCAGGGCACCTACTGCTATCCGCAGACAGTGGTGACTCCGGATCATCATTCACCGGAACTTACGGACCGTTCTACGAGACAGGAACATACACTTGGGACCAAGACAACACTGGGACATTCTCAAGCTACAACATGATAGCCTTCTCAGCCTCGGTAACAGGTAGTGATGTAGGATATGGAGCATCTTATGTCAGCACCAACAGCACCGGACTGACAGACGGAGATTACGTCGGAGTGACAAGCTACTCCTCGACCGTCGGATCATTCACTGAGGGAACTCAGGGATACCAGATGTCCGACACAGACGGAATCATGATGGTGAACACCAGCACAGTTTCCGCTGTCGACAGCGTGTCCCTGGACCTATTCGTCCAGAGCACAAGCTGGGAGGCCTCGGACTACATCAAGATCAGCTTCGTTGGCACGACCACGACCGTTCTGCTAGATACGCAGGGACTGGACATCGACCTTGACTTCCCTACATACGAGGGAGCATGGACAACTGTCACGGGCGCTGTCTCTGGAGATGGTTACCTATCGATAGAGTTCTCATCCAACGCGGCTACAGAGTCCATCTACGTAGACAACATAATGTTCTACTCGGACGGTCTCGACCTCGATCTGGATGACGATAACGACGGATACCTGGATGCAGTCGACGACTGTCCATTCGATGCTGCAGAGCACGAGGACACAGACGGCGACGGCTACTGTAACATACAGGACACAGACGACGACGGCGACGGAGTGTACGACTGGAACGACTTGTACCCACTAGACCCGACCGAGTCAGCTGACGCGGACGGAGACGGAATCGGCGACAACGCTGACCTGGACGACGACAACGACGGAACGCCAGACACAGTCGACGCATTCCCGAACGACCCAACAGAGGACTCGGACGTAGATGGGGACTTCGTGGGTGACAACGCTGACTTCGATGACGACAACGACGGAGTTCCTGACGACCTCGACGTTTGGCCTCTGGACAACTCCCAGAGCACAGACACGGACGGAGACGGCCTAGCCGACTTCCGAAACAACGTCACGGCCGGTGACTCCTACGACTTCGAGGGAGGAGCCATTCCAGCGAACCTGTCCTCGAGCTGGGCATTCTCGCAATGCACTGGAGGACAAGGATTCACTGCGCCAGCAGCGTGTGTCCCAAGCACGATACACGACGACTGGTCAGTAACATCCACGACCCCGATCGCAGGAACGTACTCGCTGATGTCTGGACAAGCCTCCGGCACATATGCCGAGGTAACAGCCTCCATCACGTTCTTCTCAAGTGGTGGAACAATGTCATGGGACTGGAAGGTCAGCTCCTTCGATAGGACTACCATCACAGGATACACAGACGGCCTGAAGGTATACGTCGACGGAGTGCAGATAGACGCATCTCAGTACGGCGGCTGTATCAACGGCGAGTGGTGTGGCGAGAGGTCAGGAAGCATGCAGTGGACTATGTCACCAGGAAACGTCACAGTCGACTTCGTATTCGACTTCGGAACTGGTAGCTCAGGAGGATCCAGCACAGCATGGATAGACAACCTGGTGCTCCCAAGCGTCCTGACATCATCCAACTATGACCTGGATGACGACAACGATGGCGTGGACGACAGTGATGACTTGGACAGCCTAGATCCGTGTGTCGGACTAGACTCCGACGGTGACGGCATGGCCGACTCACTCGGACTAATGCTAAACGGATCCGCTTGTGACGCATCTCTCTACACGATAGATGACGACGATGACAACGACGGCTGGACAGACGCAGAGGAGATCGCCTGTGGCACGGACACCCTTGATCCGACCTCGATATCGCCCGACAACGACGCTGATGGAATATGCGACGGAATGGACGACGACGACGACAACGACGGAGTGGCCGACGTGAATGACGCATTCCCGATGGATGCCGCTGAGTTCTCGGACAATGACGGCGACGGAATCGGAGACAACAACGACACAGACGATGACAACGACGGAGTCACCGACGGACTCGATGAATTCCCATTGGACTCCACCGAGACAGATGACTACGACGGCGATGGAATCGGAGACAACGCAGATACCGACGACGACAACGACGGATGTGACGACACGAGCGACGCATTCCCATTCAACGCCAACGAGTGCGTAGACACGGATGGTGATGGACTGGGAGACAATGTCGACCCGGATGACGATGGAGATGGCGTCGCAGACGTCGCGGACCCATTCCCAATGGATCCGAGCGAGTCAGCTGACGATGACGGCGACGGAATAGGGAACAACGCGGACACAGACGATGACGGCGACGGCGTCGACGATGTCGATGACGCATTCCCAATGGATCCTTCGGAGAGTGCAGATCTTGATGGCGATGGCCTAGGAGACAACTCAGACCCCGACGATGACGGCGATGGAGTCAACGATGGAATCGACGCGTTCCCGACCGATGCAAGTGAGAGCACCGACTTGGATGGCGATGGAACCGGCGACAACGCGGACACCGACGATGACGGCGACGGCGTCGACGATGCCGATGACGCATTCCCGAACAACGCTGGAGAGTCCTCTGACTTCGACGGCGACGGAATAGGCGACAACGCCGACAACGACGACGATGGCGATGGATACGCAGACTCTGATGACTGGGCCCCAATGAACTCCGCTGAGTGGTTGGACACAGATGGCGATGGAATCGGAAACAATGCCGACGACAACGATGATGGTGACGACTACACCGATCAATTCGAGATTGACTGTGGTACCAACTCATTGGATGCAGATAGCGTCCCATCAGACTTCGACGACGACGGCATCTGTGACGCACTAGACGAGACGGATGACACAGCTGGAGATGGAGACTCGGAGACTGAGCTTGGCTGGACCAACGCAGTCCCAGGATTCCCCGCTCTACTAGCCGCAATAGCGCTAGTCGGCGCGGCTCTAGTGGGTCGCCGAAAGGAAGACTGAGTAATCAGTGAACGAAACCCGGCCCGGGGGATAGCCTCCGGGTCGGGCCAAGCCCCTCTCAAGGGCAATAGAAGCACCATCACCGGCAATGCTGATAAGTCGACTCAACTAGGGGTGGATGATAGTATGCCGGGAACTACGAGGGTTGAGATTAGGACATTGAAGGTTGGAAGGTACGTAGCTCTAGAGGAGAACGCCTACAAGATACTGTCTATGAGTAAGTCCAAGCCTGGTAAGCACGGCTCAGCAAAGGCCAGAATTGAGCTCGAAGACATCTTCACAGGACAGAAGAAGAGCCATGTTGGAACGGTCACAGATACAATACACGTCCCCCTAATAGAGAAGGGCTCAGCCATCGTCACTCACATACAGGGGAGCGAAGTCCACGCAATGGACAACAAGACATACGAGACCCTGATCCTGCCAATGGACTCCGAGCTGAACCTAGTTGCTGGTGGGGAGATCCAGTGGATGGAAGCAATGGGAAGATACAAGGTGACCAGGGATCATTAGCCAATAAACCGCCCGAGACCACAATCACTTGCGTTAATGTATAAGCGGCTGCCCCCTCATTGGAGGTCTGAGATAGCATGGGCGATGTCGAGAAATCCGCATATCGGCAGCCTGTAACGGCATCGGGCCTGAAGGCAATTGAGAATGGGACCCTGACATGGCTCGACGAGGACATGTACAACAACCTCAACACGGGAGTCCTAGAGCAGTACCTAGAGGAGAAGAACCTCAGTGAGTCATTTGAGATCAGTCATTGGAATACCAAGAAGGTCCTGATAGGCGTCCTGATAGGGGCCCTCTTCAGCGGTGTGACTGCATACATCGGACTCAAGATCGGAATGGCTGTATCTGCAGCATGGTATGTCGCCTATCTTCTCGGCATGGCATTGAAATGGTCTCCCTCCGAGGTGAACATCGCCACCAGTGCAACCACAGGGGCCACACACGCATCAACTGGCTTCATCTTCACATTCCCTGCAATTTTCCTCCTTGCATACTCGGACTCTTACAGGGTCGGCGATGGATTCCTGATATCCTCAGTAGACACATTACAACTGGCATTCATCGGGATAATAGCATCCATGTTCGCCGGTTTCCTGGGTGTGATGTATTTCATAATTTTCAGAAGGGTTTGGCTAGTTGAGGATCCGCTCCCTATGCCAGGTTTCGAGGCCACGTTGAAGATGCTCGACATCGCATCCGATGTGAGCACCGGGGCAGCTGACGCCGCCCGGGACTCGCTCAAGACGGTCGGCGTGTGGACTGTAGTAACCATGGGGTTCATGTTCATCATCGACTATCCGATTAGATGGGGGAAGAAGCTCGCAGGTGCGCCCAGCAGCATCGCTGACTGGATCGCGATGACTCTGTCTGGGCAGGACTGGGGTTTGGCCTCCGTATACACTGAGAGATGGATACACCAGCCCAGCAAGCTGGAAAATGGCTATGCCCCATATAATGGCATTACTCCCTACGCAAGCTCGAACCCCTTCTCCTACACCTTCCTCGGAATCGAGCTCAGCCCCACATTACTGGCCATTGGTTGGTTCATGAAGTTCAGGGTTGCGTTCCTAGTTAATCTAGGCTCAATAGTCGCTTGGTTCTTCCTAGTTCCCTTGGTCGTAATTCAGGACGTCCCGGTCTATGACCCGTCATTGGGATCATACGTCAACATCACAGAATACTCCGACTCATCATCTAGCATATTCTATCCGACCATCCAATGGAAGGCGTTCTCATCGGTCGTCAGGACGATCGCCATTGGCGCGATCCTCGGAGGGGGTATGTTCGGTCTCGTCAAGATGGCTCCCACGTTCATCTCCATTTTTGGGGACATCTCATCAGCCTTCACGGGCGATAGAGGGGACGAATTCATAGAGAACAAGGGCTGGTACGAGTGGCCGCTAACTCACATACCCATTTTCATGACAATATCGTTCTTCGCGATGATCATCACCTTCCTGGTCGGGGGATTCCCCCTCCTCCCATCCGCGATATTCGCAATAGTTCTAATTTTCACCACGTTCCTCCTAGGTGCGATAGCGGTCAGGGTCATGGGAGAGACTGGCATCGAGCCGGTTTCAGGAACCTCATTCATCGTACTTCTGATGCTCCTGCTCATATTCCTCAACGCTGATGTCGGGCTAAACAAGGAGGAGTCCGTACTAATCGCATTGGTGGGAACCACCGTCTTCGGGTCTGCCATCAGTATGAGTGGTACTGTCGTAGGGGATTACAAAAACAGCCTGTACATCGGAAATAGGCCATATCACATATCTAAGGGCAACATAATCGGTGTGGTCCCAGGGGCAATTCTCGGAGCTGCAGTAGCCATTTTCCTCTCAAAGCTCCTTGCGGATGGGACCATAGACCTCTTGGCACCACAAGCCAATGCATTTGCATACTTCACAACAATTCTTGCTGAGGGGCAGGGAGACTGGGGGGCACTAGCTCTGGGATTCGCCCTTGGTGCATTCGTCGAGTGGGCAACAGGCATGGGAACCTCGTTTGGATTGGGCATGTATCTGCCTACCCCTGCGACATTTCCAATGCTCCTGGGGGGTGCTGCGAGAGACTGGTGGGAGAGGAGGAGGCTACAGCCAAAGGTAGACTCAATCCGGATCGAGAAAGGCGCCCAGGAAGCAGAGAGAGGGAGGGCCCTAATGCTTCTATACACTTTCATGATTGCAGCTGGAGCTCTCACAGGAGAGGCATTCTACGGTGTAGAGGCGGCCATCCTAGCCGTTCTTGATGACCAGATAGGCACCAGCCTCTCCAATTGGCCTGCCATCAGGCTTTCCGGATTCGTCATTCTGAACGCCATACTGGGCGCTGTGATATACATCCTATTCAGCAAGGCCGGTATAATTGGCTCAGGTGCCAATCCCCCGGGCGAGAATGATCCAGTGATGGATGCAGAGCTGGCGTGATGCAATGGCGGTAAATCATTCTGGAAAGGTTGGCCCATACGCTCTTTTAGGGCTGGCTCTGATTGCGGTATCCAGTGCGGGAGCTGTCCTGCAGCAGATGGATGGAGTGCCTCCCCTCCTCAAGGCGTCATGGAGGATGTATGGGACGTCTATCGTCCTAGTTCCGGGATTCATGTATCAGTGGAGCGCCAAGGACAGGGCGAGGCTCAGTATGAATGACTGCTATCTCATTCTCCTTTCCTCCCTATTTCTGGCATTTCACTTTGGCAGTTGGATTTGGTCTCTTGACCATACTAGCCTGGTCCACAGCCTTCTTTTTGTCACTAGCCACCCCCTTGTTGTAGTGGCAATCATGCCAATCATGGGGCTGGCAGTAAGGAAGGGCCATGTTCTTGGAGCCGCAATCGGTTTTGCCGGTGCATCGATCGCGCTTCTCGAGGTCGAGACGAATAGCGAGGTGACACTCATGGGAGATGCTGCCGCATTCGTCGGCGCAGTGACGGTGGTCGGGTATCTGATGATCGGGAGGCACCTGAGATCAGAGAGGAATACCCCAGTATTCATTTACGCATTCCCAGTTACTCTCATGGCGGGACTATTCCTTACCTTAGGATCAGTGTCTCTAGAGGGGACGGAATTGTATTCATCCGTGCCAGAATCTAGTGCCTTTGGCTGGGCCGACCTATTCTGGCTTCCCTGGGTAGCATACCTCTCCCTTGGGCCCGGACTATGCGGTCACACAGTCATCAATACGGTGTTACGTTGGATTTCACCTCTTGTGGTCTCCGTCGCACTGCTATTCGAGCCGGTCATCGGAGGGACAATCGGTTGGATTATCACAGGCGAAGCACATCTTGGGGCATGGACAGTGATCGGTGGACCTTTGATGCTATTGGGCGCCATTCTAGTTACTCTGGAAGAAGGCAAAGACCACTCACAATCAGACACGCATTCATGAACCTCTTGCCACTCGGGTGCCTGTGGACAAAACGCATCTCCTCATCACAAATGACGATGGAATCGAAGCAGACGGCCTCATCGCCCTTGTTACGAGGCTGCATAATGAGGGACACCCTATCGTGGTTCTCGCCCCGCAGGAGGAGCAGTCAGCTACAGGGATGAAACTAACGCTTTCTAGTGGCATGAAATTCACCGAGAGGACCGACATCTCCGGCTCAATAGTCAGAGACGGTGGTCCACCTTTGAGGATGTTCTCCCTCAATGGTAGCCCATGTGATTGTGTAATCGTGGCTCTGGAGGGCGGACTCAAGTCTTGGGCCCCTGAAATAGAGCCAATGCTTTGTATTTCCGGAATAAATCACGGGCCGAATCTTTCCGTAGATGTTCTTCATTCGGGAACCGTATCAGCAGCTAGGGAGGCCTCACTCTATGGGATGCCAGCAATCGCCACTAGTCTGGCAACTTACAATCACAGGAGGTTTGAAGACAACCTTTCAGTCATTGTCGATCTAATCGAGAGGTGTTCAAGATCTCTCCCTGAGGCCCTCCCAAATTTGCTTAGGCCAAATGGGACCGCCAATACTCCAAATGGCAGTGAAATCGGCGATGTTCTACTTTCAGCCTTCCATCATGGAGATCTTTTCCTGAATGTTAACACTCCTGAAGAGTGGAATGGGATGGTCTCTACTGTATCTCTGGGAGCAAGATGGTATAGGAGCGCATCAGACATGGAAGAGGCGCCAAGCAACGGAATTGAGTTTGAGGTAGGGGCAGCGACGATTGTCGAGGAGGACATCCCGGGCACGGATTGCAATGCGATCAACAATAACTACACGGCAATCACCCCATTGGGGAGTTGGCCCAGCAATCATCCCCTGGGTATCGACAATGAATCACTGAAGCAATCTGTCGTGGAGTGCCCTGACGGGTTCCCCTATTGGATTTGAGAGTCAATGTGGTAGTGTACGATTGTTATGCAAGAGTGCCCCTGTAGCCATTGTTTTCCGAGAGATATGGGAAAAACCGGATAATCGCCACCACCATCTCCGATTTCTAGCGCGATGTCATCAGAGAGAACGAAACCGCACTTGTCATCTATCTGAGAATCTGTAATCCCCTCGCCATTCATATCCAGAATATAGCACTTCACTCCTTCATCGTGCCATTCACGAAGCGTCTGTGAGATATCTCCTCCCGATTGTCTGATTCCTGCAGAAACAGGCTGAAAACGACCTATGGGGGGGACAGGGGTCTTGATCAGGGATTTGAAATGGCCAGAGATGGACCTCTCATCAGGGCTTACTCCCTTGAGGTCACTTCCATCGAGGAAAACCCTTCTCGGAGGGCCATTTCCCATAAGGTGGACGACAATTTGTGTATCCTTCCTGATGCCGTGAGAAAGGAACAGTGCGGAATTGATTGCTCTGGCAATAACATCCATCCTTCCTCCAGTTCCCGTGAGATCGTTCAGATTCAGGTTTCCTGAGCCCGGGGCCCTGTTGCCAATGATCGCGAACCTGCGCTTCAGGGCCATCACCCCATTCCCAAGTCGATGTCATCCATGTCCATCATGGACTGCATCTGCTTCCTGAATCGTCTGTCGCCCTTCATCCCACGCATCATTTTCTTGCTCCTATTCCACTGCGCAAGTAACTCCTTCACGTCCTTTTCAGTTACGCCAGATCCCCTTGCTATTCTCCTGATTCTACTGGACTTCAGAACCAACGGCTCATCCTTCTCGTGCTGAGTCATAGAATCCATGATGATTCTAAATTTCTCTAAGTTTCTCTGCATCTGCCTCTTCTGGCCCGTACTGAGATTGCCCATGCCTCCGAACATGCTATCTGGGAGGTGTGACAGCAGCTTGTCCATGGTGCCAATCTTGCTCATCATCTCCATCTGTGAATACATGTCAGTCAAAGTGAACCTCCCCGACATCATTCTCTGCGTGATCCTCATGGCCTCATCTTGATCCAAATCCTCGGGAGTAAGATCAATCAGGCCCTTGATATCCCCCATTCCAAGCAATCTGGATATGAACCGATCAGATTCGAACTTCTCCAGATCCTGAATTCTTTCGCCTTCACCCACGAATACAATCGGAGCCCCAGTGGCAGAGACAGCACTCAGCGCACCTCCTCCCCTTGCAGTACCATCTAGCTTGGTCACTATTGTTCCAGTCACTCCAACGAGATTGTGAAATGTCTCAGCTACCGGGCCTGCTGCCTGGCCAACTTGCGCGTCAATCACCAAGAACCTCTCCGTAGCGTTTGCTATTTCCGCTATTGAGACTAGCTCGTCTCTGAGAGAATCGTCAAGACTGTCTCTACCTGCCGTATCGATAATTACTACGTCAGAGTTGTTGAACTTCTTCAGGCCATTTCTGACTATTTTTGAGGCATCGCTCTCACCTGGCTCACCATAGACCTCAACCCCTGTATCTTCTAGTAACTGGCATAGCTGTTCGTATGCTCCCGGCCTATGGGTATCCGCTTCAATCACCGATACTCTGACTCCATGCCTCCTCCTCCACCAATCTGCAACCTTGGCAGTAGTAGTGGTCTTCCCCTGCCCGTAGAGTCCGACCATCAGGATAGTCTCGTTATGGGGCCTAATGTCTCTAGGTGGCCCGAGGAGCCTTACAAGCTCCGTGTAAATGATGTTCATGGCATGGGTCTCTAGCTTAGTGCCCGGGCGTGGCTCTTCTTCCGTGACCCTCCTTTCTACCTTCTCAGTCAATTCTTTAGTCTGCCTGACATTGAAGTCCGCCTCTAAAAGCGCTCTCCTGAGGGACTTGCTGAGCTCTCTCACAGTCTCCTCATCGACCTCTCTCTTCCCCCTCAGTAGGCCTGCCGAGCCGAGAATCCTCTTCTTCAAACCGTCCAGCGCCATGCTCACGGGTCCCGATAGGGTGGTTTGAACATTGTCCGAGGCAGATGCACTCAAATGCCCGGTGCCATGGCACTGCATGGCTACGGGGCTTTGGCAAACGCAGGCCGCTTTCGCCATAGGCTTAATCGGTGTTTTCGTGGGTTGGCGGGGTTCGATAGCTAGGATGACTGGATTCTTCGATCTCTCAGGATCAGTGAAGTACCTGCTTTTCGGTATTGTTTCAGGGATGCTCCTGGCATCGGCCGCTGATACGCTGATTCTCGCAGGCATCATCACCGAGCAAGTCAACATCGTTACAGCAGGATCATACGCCCTTCTGATTGCTATTGCCGAGTCGGCCTTCGTTCTTTTCTTGCTAGGAAGGCCTAGGAACGTGGCTCTGAGGGCATCGCCTCCATTCGGATGGACACTGGGTTTGGGAATCGGGGCAATGCAGGCATCAGTCCTCGCCTTCAGATTATTCGATGAGGAACTCAACTCCCCATTTTCAGGATTCACACCATTCTCAATTATGATCGCCTTGCTAGTTTCGATCACCGCATGCGCGGGCCATGCAGTACTTTCCACATATCAAGGAGCAATGATCTTGGAGCCAAGGAGGCTAGGGCCCTTCTTCTCCACGTCAATACTCAGGGCCGCACTAATCCTTTCCCTCATCCTTTCGATCTATACGCCGATAATACTCATTGCCCCTCTGACAGCCATTGTAGCTGCATGGTCCCCCTCGCAGGAAAAATGGCTACCTTCGGGACTAACCCCAGCTGCCAGACAGGCATTCAGGAGGACTACTAGGCAGTCTGAGAAGCATAAAGCCGCATCCAGAAATAGAACTAGAGGCACTCCAGTATTGGAGGAGGAATAGTGTTGAAACCCTAGATTGGGGGTTTTATCGGACATGCGCATGGCGCATAATTAAAGCCATCCGGTATCGAGTGGCGTTCAATGAGAGTCATTATTGCGGGAGCGGGAGAGGTTGGCAGGGGAGTTGCCGCAGCTCTCCGCCAAGAGAGAAGGAGCGTCGCACTCATCGATCCGGACCCCTCAGCTATCAACGAATCACAATATCTGGATTGCCTTCTTATTACTGGTAGCGCTCTGTCTAGAGACTCCCTCATGAGGGCTGGAATCAGCGATGCTGAGATTTTCATAACGGCCACCAATGACGACATGGTCAATCTCCTAGGGTGCTCCTTCGCCAAGAAAGTATACAGTGAGCTTGTCGGAGAGAGAAAGGCTACCGGACTCCGCACAATAGCGAACATCAGCGACCCCACACTGGAGCATCCATCCAGGGGGGCTGGGCCTCTGAGTAACTGGACTAGGGCGGACCACATTGTCAACTCTGCTGATGAAATCGTAGACCAGCTTGCTGCAAGCTTACTAGCACCTTCCATAGACGAGATCCTACCTCTTGGCGGATCGTCATGGATTGCATCTGCGGAGGTGACAAACTCATCCGCACTGATAGGAACTTCCACAGGAGAGGTAGGTGGAATATTTGCTGGCATGCCATCTATCTATGCAATCATGAAATCAGAAAGCAAGGGGGCTCTCTGCAAAGGCGATGAGATAATCGAATCTGGAGATATCTTAGTTTTCGTTTCAAACTCAACAGACCAGTTCGCCCAGATTACCAGAAGTGTTGGAAGGTCGGATCCAGATCTCAAAGAAAAGGCCCAGATTGCCGTCTTCGGTGCGAGCCAGTTCGGAGTCAGGCTCTCGGATCATTATCTAAGGAGGGGGCATAGTGTGGTGGTAATTGAGCCAGAACTCGATCTGGCAAACGAGCTTGTCGGCTCTAGCGTCGGAAATAGTAAGAGGCTAGATGTAATTCACGGGGACCCTCAAGATGAAGATCTGCTCAGGGAGCTGGATATCCACAACCATGACATCGCAATCGCAGCGTTAGAAGATGATAACCTGAATATCGCCATTGCAATGAGGGCCAAAGACAAGGGAGTGCAGAGGACAGGTCTAGTGCTGAGGGATAGGGCCCTAGTGGACGCAGTACACAGAATCGGATCAATCAACCCTGTGAGCAGGAGGCAAGTCGTGGTTACGGGAATACTGAAATCAATACACATGAACGTCCCAGGGACATTCCAAGTAATCCCAAATGTCCCTGAGGTAATCTCAATCTCCGCCGAAGTCAAAGAAGAGTTAGGAATTGAAGGGTGGTCTGTCGAGAAGGCAGAGGGCAAACTAGGCGCCAGGATAGCAATGATCGACAGACAGGATTTTGATGGCACAAGATCGGTTCTCGATCCAAGTGACGTCGAGACAATCCTACTAGGGGATAGACTGTACATACTCTTACTCAAGGAACACCTGAAGAAGCTCGAGAAGAGCCTCGGGAGTTGACCATGCGCTGGGACGTCGTAGGATTCATCCTTGGTTGGACAATAAGGCTGATCGCACTTCCTCTAGCCGTAGTCGCAGCGTATAGCTGCTACTTGGATTCAGAAGGATATGAGTTCGCAATGAGGGCCTATCTGTTACCTCTCATTTTAGCCGCAGCAGTTGGACAAAGCCTGGTCTCGCTGGCAAGAGGGGCCGATATTGCCTCGAGATTGAGAGATAAGGAAGCCTTTGCATCCGTCGCCTTGGGATGGATTCCTGTGGTGGTGCTGGGGGCCCTGCCCTACTGGTTTGGAGGGGTATTCTATGGGCCTGCGGAGCTATCAATGGACTCAGTCGCTGTAACAGACGTTATGTCGGGAGCAATACACTCGTGGTTCGAATCGATGTCTGGCTTCACTACTACTGGCTCAACAGTAATCGACCATGCGACCAGTCCACGTTGCACCGATGGTTCCGACTGCATCAGCTCCCAGCCCCAAAGCCTGATTCTTTGGAGGTCCCTAACTCAATGGCTAGGGGGAATGGGCGTAATCATGCTGGGACTTCTGATTCTATCTCAGGCCCTGGGGGGCGGAATGTCGTTGGCTAGAGCAGAGCTCACGGGTCCATCTCTGTCCAGATTAGGTCCTTCTCTACAATGGACCGCTAGGAGGCTATGGACAATTTACATCGTCCTCACCCTCATTGAGATGATGCTTCTCAGGTTTGTAGGGGAGATGGGGCTCATTGACTCGGTCAACTATGCATTAACCACACTTTCCTCAGGAGGATTCGGAACTTCGGATAGTGGCATAATGGCTTTCGACTCAGCTAGGATAGAGGTAATTTTGATGATTTTCATGGTTCTAACATGCATCAACTTCAGTCTACTACACCTGATTCTCGCTGGCAGATCGAAAGAGGCATTCAAGGATGGGGAGGTAAGGAGCTACCTTTTCATACTCACAGTTGCATGGTTGGCTATGGCATTCAATATATTCCAATCAGGGTCACAAGACCTAGGTTTACTGGATACCATTAGGCACTCAATGTTCCAAGCAATCTCTATATCCAGTACAGGGTATTCATCAGCCGATTTCGCCACATGGCCACTTTTCAGTCAATTTGTGCTTCTTCTTCTTATGATCATTGGAGCTACTGCCGGGTCTACAGGAGGGGGGCTAAAGGTACTGAGAATAAGAATCGCATTTGAGCTCTCAAAGAGGGAGATCTTGAAGATCATACAGCCCAAGAAGGTGGTCGCAATTAGATTCAATGACGAGGTCATAGATGAGAAGAGGATCTGGACCGTTCTCGGGATGCTAAGCTCATGGACTGTCTTAGTAACAGCGTCAATACTCGCCTTCTCATTACTAGAACCATCACTTGATATGACCGATGTCCTATCAGTTTCCCTTTCCTTACTCGGAAATACCGGACCAGCTCTAGGGGCATTCGGGCCTACTGCCACATGGGCATCGCTAGGTGAGCCGTCTTTGATTATAGCCTCGCTTCTAATGTGGCTTGGTCGTCTGGAGTTACTGACGGTGCTGGTTCTCCTCCATCCGAAGACATGGAGAAGCGACATTTAGAATGAATCAAGTGTGAACTGCTTCCCTTTGATTTCTGGCTCTTCGGGAGCTTCACTTGAATTAGCCTCGTCAATCAAAAGCTCATCAATCTCAGATTCTATCTCTTTATCCTCAAATTTTTTGATTATGGACTTACCTTTCTTGCTACTCTTGGCTATGCCGTGGAGAGACAGATGCTCCTCAATTCCCAAACCCATCCTTATGGCCAAGCTGAAATCCATGGGATCGCCCCCCAGTGACTCATCATGGACTGCTAAAATTAGGGGCCACAACTCCTCTCTGAATGATGAGCGACTAGTGGATACATTATCGGACATTGCAGTAACCACGTTAACTGTCCTCCAAGACTCCCCTCCTCTACGGAGGAAATCAGGGTATCCAAGATAAGGTTCCGAGGTCAAGGGCTTCTGCGACACGGCAGCCTGCGAGGTTAGGGCTGAGCCCCAATACCAAGACCTGAATGCCCTATTCGTAAATTTAGTCGCCAGAGACCTATCTGCCATCTCCATTGCCTCGCTAATGCTAGAGAGTCCACGAGAATCGAAAACAGATTGATTATTCCATGAAAACCAAGCAAGCATTTGATCCGGATCCTTGTCGCTGTTCCTCAGAATCTGCGAGGCCTCCGAACCGCTTCTGCTGGCATATATGTCCCTCATCGCCTTGAAAACGTCAATTTGAGAATCCCTAGCCGCAACAGAGCTCAATCCCTGCACCTCGCCTACAGTGATATGCCCTTCCGTCAGTGTAGAAGCTGCTTGAATGTCCCTCACCAAAGCGCGTAGGTCTCCGGGGTTTCCCGAAATTATCTCTTCTAGCGCACCAGGATCTATTGTCACCCCTTCCCCATCAAGTATCCTGTATGCAATCTTTCTCATGTCATTGGTGCCGACCCTCTTGAATTGAATCATATCTGCAACCCTGAGGACTCTGTCGCGATTCATTCTCCATGATCTCCCACTCCCCCAGAGCCTCATTGGATCATTGCATGTCATAATTACAGGCTGCTTAGAAACTTCGAGAAGATGCATCAGCTCAGCCTTTCCTCCAGAGTCTCCTGATATTGTAGGGGAGTCTTCGTCCGAAGAGAGTGACTTGCCTATCCGGTCCTCAGAAATTTTAGAGAACCCTCCGGCTAGGTGATCGACCTCGTCTAGGAGGATCACCGTCTTCCCATCGGGGGTTGAGCCACCAGAGAATAAATCAAGAGAAATATGCTGTGAACCTCTGGTTGCAGCCCTACGTATGGATGCTGCATTCCTCTCCTCTGACGCATTCAGCTCAATAATCGCCCAACCCCTCTCGGACGCAACAGCCTTTGCGAGGGTTGTCTTCCCAACTCCCGGGGGGCCCGAAAGTAGAATCCCTCTCTTTTTTGGAATCCCGCCGTCTGCCCAGCTTTCCAACCACTGCCTGATAGATCTGATCTGTGAGCTATTGCCCTCCATCTCCCTAATAGTGCTCGGACGGTACTTCTCCGTCCAGTCCTCTTCGTCGCCGGTCTCGGACACATGATTCCGTCGTGTCGGGGCCCCATGAAGATTGGGAGTCAGAATAACGATTCGATAGTGCCACTGGAGACATGTTTGAACAAGTCATCAGAATCCACCCTTACCTGAACTTGGTCATCCCTTCTTCTGATGGTAACGGTGCCATCTTGCAGCGTCGTGTGATCAATAGTAACCGCCCAAGGTATGCCAATCTCATCGGCCCTGGCATATCTCTTTCCAATAGAGCCCGAACTATCCAAATCAATCTGGATGCCTCGTATTGCGAGAAGCTTGTCGAATATTGACCTAGCGTATACATCCATCCCGTCCTTATCAAAAAGCGGCATTATGGATACATCGTAAGGGCAAATAGCTTCGTTAAGCCTCAAGGTCACATACTCCTCCTCATCCTTGCCATCTTCGACGAACGAATGATCCAGAAGATGCCATATTATACGATCAATGCCGAAAGCGGGCTCTATTACATGGGGTGTGAACCATTCTCCATGGAGATTTCTATCCACTTTGGATATTGTGGCCATATCATTGGTTATCTCTACCTCAGAACCGTCATTTAGGGCCAGTTTGAAGGGGAAAGAAGGTGGTATCTCATCTAAATTGGATAAGGCAGAAGATACTTCTCCGGCCCTTTGTCTAAAAATGGGGCCTATTACAGATCCAACCGGCGAAAGCGCCTCTCCAGAAATCTTCTTTGGAGTTTCGAATTGCCTCCATGACCTCATTAGGTTGGTCCCTGAATGGGACTCATGCGACTCTAGGTCATGACAGGTTCTGTTAGCAATTCCAACACATTCTATCCATCCGTACTCTCCCAAGATTTCACAGTCCCAGCAGTCAGTAGCATAATGTGCCATTTCTGATCCAGCATGCTGTCTGAACCTTATCTTGTGTGGGTCGATCCCAATGCCCGTCAAGAATCCATAGGTTCTTGACATGAACCAAGCAACTGTGCTATGTCTGATTATACCAAGCCCACAAGCCTCTTCGAACGTCATTTGCTTATCACCGGCAAACTCCCCCTCGGGATCGGGGATAAGGCATATCTCACTCTTGTTCGATGACAGATCGCCACTCGGGGGATTTTGTGGGTCTATGAAGTACTCCAGTTCGGCCATATTGAACTCCCTGAGTCTTATCATTCCCTGACGGGGACTGATCTCATTCCTGTAGCCCCTTCCAGTCTGAACTGCTCCGAAAGGAAGCTTCTGCTTGAAATGTCGATAAAGAGAAGGAAACAACATGAACATGCCTTGTGCAGTCTCAGGTCTCATATAGGCCTCCCTTCCATTACTCATCGCGCCGATTGTTGTAGGGAACATGAGATTCATTGGACGCGCATCCGCCCAATCTTTCTCATTGCAATTGGGGCATTTCACACCATTTGATTCGATCAATGAGTCAAGCTGTTTACCGTCAAGGGTGTCTGGGTTCGGATGCACCGCTTCAATTAGGTGATCGCTACGAAACACGCTTTTACAATTTTTACACTCCGACATGTGATCATTAAATTCGCCAACATGGCCACTGGCTACCAATACAGACTTCGGGGTGATCGTAGGAGAATCGATCTCGACTATATCGCCGCCAGAGGTCCAATGATGTATCCAAGCATCTATCACTTTGCGCTTTATTCTAGCACCCACTGGGCCGTAATCAATCAGTCCAGCAACCCCTCCATAAATCTCAAACGACGGCAGGACGATACCACGCCTGCGCATCATTGACGTCAACCTGTCCAGCCTCCTAGATTCGGTCATCGTATCCCCGACTCCGCCACTTGTCTTTCAAGCCATCCTTGGAAACGAGCCTTATGGCACCGACTTAGAGCTTAAGCCGTGTTCCAAACCGAGCAAAACGTGGCAGGCAGAGAAGCATTGATGTACTCATAGGAATCCCAACTAACTGATAGGTGCCGGAAGAAATGCCTGTAATTGAGTATGTAGAAGACAGGATGGAGTCTGAAGAGCTCCTGGAGAGGCTTTGTCCTCCCGTAAGAAACTGGTTCAAAGACAAGTTTCCAGACTTCACAGAGCCCCAGAAGGTCGCCATACCGAGAATCCTCAATGGGGAGCACTTGCTTCTTTGTTCTCCAACTGGTTCCGGTAAGACTCTGACAGCGTTTCTGACCATCATAGATGACCTAGTCAGACGGTCATTGGACGGCTCACTTCCAGATGCCGTACAATGCGTCTACATTTCCCCCATCAAAGCACTGGCTAATGATATTGAGAAGAATCTCATGGGTCCTCTCGGCGAGATTAAGGAGAGGTACCTACCTAGTAGGGCCAAGGAGATCAAGGTAGGCTTGAGGACTGGTGACACACCTCAGAGCGAAAGAGAGAAGATGCTGAGAAAGCCACCTCATATTTTGATAACAACCCCTGAGTCTCTGGGACTAGGACTGGCATCAAAGAGGTTCAGGCCGATTCTAGATCAGATGAAATGGTTCATAATCGACGAAATGCACTCACTAGTTCCAACCAAAAGAGGAACCCATCTATCTCTGAGTATGGCATTAATGGACTCAGTCGTTTCTTCTGACGTGCAGAGAATAGGCATAAGCGCCACAATGGAGCCTTTGGATGCTGTCGCAGAATTCCTAGTTGCAAGCGACTCACGTGAGTCCGACGTCGAGCCCCAAAAGGTTGCTATTGCCAAGATATCTGGAGACAGAGAACTCGACTTAGACATAATTCTACCAACCCAAAGATTCAGTTCAATCCCTGTCAAGGAAATACTGGATCACAACGTTGACAGAATAAAGGAACTCGCTGAAGCTCATACCACCACATTGGTCTTCGTAAATACCAGGAACATGACTGAGACCGTGGTTCAAAGATTGAAAATTGCAGGCATGGAAGGAGTTGAGGGCCACCATGGATCCATGGACAAGGCAATCAGACTAGACGTTGAAAGCAAGCTCAAAAATGGATTGCTAAGGTGCGTTGTATCCTCATCCAGTTTAGAAATGGGGATCGACATTGGTTCAGTGGACCTAGTCATACAAGTTGGATCTCCAGGTTCAATAGCCACGGCGCTACAGAGAATCGGTAGGGCGGGACACCAAGTCGGAGGCCTCCCAAGGGCCAGGTTCCTTCCAACCTCTCCACATGACCTCATGGAGCTCGTGGCTCTCCAGATGGCTATACTCGAAGGTGAAATGGATCTTCTGAAATTCCCAGAGAACTCCTTAGATGTTCTCGCACAGTTCCTAATCGGACTCACTATAATCAAAGAGTGGGACATCGACGAGGCCTACGAATTAGTAACTTCTTCATGGCCATACAAAGGACTCCCATACGATGACTACATCGAGGTTCTGGATATGCTCGATGAGGAGAGAAGGGTGTGGCTGGATTGGGAGGATAACAGATTTGGTAAGAGGGGATTCGCTCAGATGATCTACTACACCAACATCGGTACCATAGCACCAGATAACAGCTACCTCGTATTCACTGGAGACGGGACTCTTGTAGGCCAGCTCTCTTCTTCTTTCGTATCCAGTCTCAGGAACGGCGATGTTTTCCTTCTAGGTGGATCAACGTATAGGGTTGCCAGTGTTAGGGGAACAAGAGTCAATGTCACGCCAGCCACTGGATATAGGCCCACAATTCCATCATGGACTGGAGAGGCAAATAGCCGGACGCACGAGTTAAGTCAGGCCGTTTTGAGATTACTCGGACAAATTTCAGTTGGGGCTAGAATGGGAACTGACTACGAACCAATTCTCACAGACGCCCTACAGCTCAACAGGCCTGTGGCCATGGCTTTGAAGCAATTTCTCGACGAGCACGTCGCTACAACCTTCCAAGTCCCGTCTAATGACAGGATCCTGATCGAGCAAGTAGATTCTCCTCTGCCTACATATGTGGTAACTACTTGCAGGGGCAGGGCATTCAATCTGGCTCTTGGATACCTCTTCGCGGGTATCGCTTCAAAGGAGAACATCATCATTCACGAGCTATCTTTCGATGAGAATGGATTCCTGGCCAAGCTCAGTCACGAGGTGGAGATATCTAAGATACCAGAGGTCTTCAGAAATGAAACGAGTGAGGACATTCTTCAGAGATACATGATGGACTCGCAACTTTTCGCCAAGAGATTTAGAGAGGTCTCCTCAAGGAGTATGCTGAATCCTCGTAGGATTGGTGCCGAAGAAGTCAGCCCCAAGCAGTTTCAGCAGAAAGCTGAGGCTATCATGACCAAACACAGGCAGATGGACGGGTCAGTAATTATCCGTGAAGCAATGAGTGAGATTCTTACTGGCGATTTGGATATGGAGCAATTGAGGAAATTCATCTCCAGAATGGATAGTGAGGACGTAAGGATAGTTCACAGGCATGTGAAAATGCCATCTCCTCTTGGAATGACATTATTCATGTCGGCATTTGAGGATTTGCTAAGTCTCAGGACAAGAGCATATCTGATCAAGGATGTGGACCCAGAGATTCTAAGACGCTTACTAGGCGCCAGATCGCTAGCCACCGATCTCGATAAGGAGACCATTTCAGATTACTACCAATCAAAGGTTGCTGTGCCGAAGAATGCAATCGACCTACTCAGGCTCATGGACATGGGTGGTGGCCTAGAGCGCGAACTAACCAACCCGCTGTACAATTCGAAGCTCAGTGGAATCGAAATCCCTACTATCAGAGGCTGGGTTCATGAGCTCGCCGAGAGAGGTCTGATAACCAAGGTCCGTAATACCAATCATGAACAAATTGACGACAAATGGTTCTCAATGAGGATGGCAGGAGTACATGGGACATTAGGATGTCTTGCTGTTGCAGGGGCCTCCGAGATGGAAGATCTCAGAGCCCTGTATACAGGCGGACTGACATATGACATCGCCGAGGGATTCAATGGGGCGACGCCATCCAAGTGGGTTTCATCGAGCCTGTCCGATCCTTTGGACTGTCTGCGATTGAAGCTCCTAGATATGCTGGGCTCTGAGGGGCCCCAAACGCTTGATTCGTTGAGTGAAAGGCTTCCTTTCCCACTGGGACAGGTCGAGGCCGTACTCCAGGAGCTAGAGATGAGAAACCTGGTCTCTATAGGGTTCTTCACACAGACCGAAGAAGGAGAGTTCATCCTCAGGGTGGACGAGTACAGGATAACAGGAGGAAGCGTCGAAGTAGTTGACTACAGAACCTTACAGACACTATTGCTTCAGAAGTCGTTCACCAAGTTCTCAGAACCATCTGAGGCGATAAGGTCCCTTGCATTGATACAAAGAAGGGACGAACTACTACATAGGGTAGAGAATTTTAGGTTCAGGGATTGGAAGGATTTCAAGCACGACAAGGACGTGTATAACGGGAGACTCCTGCATAACAGAGTTGGCTACACCACTCTTGATCAGATCCCTATGCTGCTCGGTCTGCGGTCAGAACCTTGGATCGGCTCCTTGGAGGAAGAGCTTCTAGAGAAAATTCCCGAGGATGGAATTACGAGGGCAGAGCTTCTCGCAGAATACCCCAGGGGCAAGGAGTTCCAGCATATCCAAAAGAGTGTCAAGAGGGCCCTTTCAAATCTAGAGAGGCAGCTTATCGTTGCCAAACAGTATCTTGATGTTCCCAACAGGAAGAGATCAATTGCTCTTTTCAGGAGGATTCATGGGATAGTCGAGCCACTAGAGTTCCCCGAGGCATTATCCACTCTAATCTCAAAGATCGGGCCAGTGAGGCTTCACACTCTGAGATTCTTCGTTAGTAGGCCGGTTGAAGAGTTGGCAGAGGTATTGAGGGAGTTGGAGAATGATGGTAAGATATGCAGGGTAGTGGCTCTACAGCCCGATCCTACAGACTACTATTCATCCCACGAAGACGCAGAGAGACTACTTTCCCCTATGCCCGAGGACAGGAATATGAGAATTCTCGCGCAATCTGATCCATTTTGCAGCCGTTTCATTCAGGAAGTAAGAATGATTCTGAAACAGGGGTGGTATCACCCTGTCTTTAAGGGCGTAGACCCAATTGGAAGAATACTCATGTTCGTGGTCAATGACTACTTGGAAATCAAGGATATCAACATACCTCACTCGTACCTGGATGAGTTCAAGGATACGTTCAACGACCTGTTGGAAAACTACAGGGATAGGCTGGTGGACGTTTCAGTTATGCATTCATTCAATGGCGTACCAGTACATGATTGTGATGAGAATATCCAAGCAATACTTTCTGACCTAGGATTCGTCTCAATGGGCGATGGGGAGAGATATATCCGCGGAGGAGTTGTTGAGCCCAGGCCGAGGAAAACAATCAACAGGTTACTTTTCCACACGCACAACATCCATCAATTGAGCAGATGGGAGAATGAGACTTACGCTCTGAAAGAAATTGACGAATTGAGGGACGATTTCGCTTTGAGGGGCCGATGTGAGATGTTCAGAGTCGACCTCCAATCCATGGCCGCCACAGAGCAGCTCCACCAGGGCACTAACCTAAGGGGGCATCAGGTATGGGCCAGGCTCCCTCATTTCCAGAGACTACTATCCATCAGAAACGCCCCTCCGGATGATGACGATTTCGGTGTTCTGGAATTCTTCCGGAGCAACAACGATCCATCGGTTTTCATGGAAAGATTGGCAATGCGGCGGGCAGAGTTTAGGAAACTAATCTCCCCCTTGGTTAGGAGCGGACACTTGGTTCAGGACTACAGAGGGGGATTCAAGACCGTAGAGCCGATGAAGGGCATCGATCTATGGGCCGCAAAGAGGAATTATCTCAGGGAATTGGTAGAGGACTATCCCGTAATCTCAATGAAACAGTTCGAACGACTTGCCGGAACTCCATTTTCTCCCGAAGAAATAAGCGATGTACTTCATGAATTCGAAGAGGATGGCACATTAATCAAAGGTTTCCTGGTGGACGACCAACATGACATCAGCTGGGGGAGGAAGGAGATTTTGGAGTCTGATGACATCCCAAAAACTCGTGATTTAGTAATTCCTCCATCGGATCCACTGATACACTATTTCGGTGGATTACTTAGGGAGAGATTTGGCTTTGGCTCAGCATACTTGGTATTCCACAAGGAAGAGCCTATCGCCGCCTTCAAGGCCAATACCAGAAACTCAACAATCGATGTCACCGACTTCGTGGGGGACTCCGAGCTGGAGAAAGAGGCGCTCAGGGTAATGAAGGAGTTTGCATGGGAGCATCAGATGCCTCTCACAGGTGATCTCTATGAAAAATTAAGATCCCGTTGATTTGGATTCAGACTTCGCAAATAGTTTAGTCACGGGTTTCGAGATTCTCAGAATATGCCTATGCAACTCTGGAAGCAAGTCAAACAGGGCAGTGGCCATTAGGAACATCGCGAAAAGGCTAGCTACCTTCGCAGCATAACTATGGGTGAAGTCGAACATATCAATATCAGAGCCGGAATAAAGCCTCCAATTAGGGTAAGTGTCACTTAGCCACACTATTCCTGCATTCCTGAATACGTTCAGGACATGAATCGTAGGGAGGGCAATTAGTAGGCCCCGGGCCCTCCTCTTCCATGAGACCGAACCCAATGCGACTATTGCACCAACAAAAATTATCATCGATTGAAGTGCCGAGCAAGCCAGTATGAAGCTGACGCTTACCGGAGTTCCATCAGAATGGTTGAAGGGGACAAAGAAGCCACTATCACCTAGTGGCTCCGTAAGGAAATAACGACTCCCCTCCCACTGTGAAACCGCCACAGTTCCTTCAGGAAGGTCCACCATCATCTCTCCAACCTCGAACGAACCGAGCCCCGCAAACTCCAGAAGCCACTCCGTGCTTCGAGCTGTCATCTCTACGAATTCCATGTTGAGAATAGGTATGCTGTAAACAATGTAGTATGGTATGACGGACCAAGCGACTGCACCTCTGAGCCATATCAGCGACTCGTCCTTCATTTCCCAATTCCTAATCTCCCAGATCCCGAGGATTATTCCTGCAGGAAGCGCTCCAGCCGTCATAACGACAAGCAATGGGTCTTCGATTTCAACAAAGTGAGCTGATTGCATATAGAAAAACAGTCCAAGAAGGGACCAACCAATCGCAGCAGAGTAGGATGCAAAGGGCGAATCGCCTCTATGAAACGAGAAACCCAATGACAAAGCCCCAATCCAGCAGAATGACAGCCAAAGTGAGAATTCTGGAACTCCAATAGCGTCCGCGAAACCAGACACCAAAGCCGCGATTGGGTCCTCCA
>PBZE01000044.1 GCA_002730095.1 Methanobacteriota archaeon
GTCAAAGTTAGCACCACTGAGATGGTTTCTGTAGTTGGATTAATCTCAGATGCAGAGACCCCTCTGTTTAACCTAGAGGTCTCTAGTACTGAACCTGAGTTCATCGGATGGCATCCATCATCTTTGGAAATCGAGGTAAGGTTCGATGACCTAATTTTGGATAGCCAAGGCTCGCCCATACCCCAGGGGATGCAAGTCACCGTTAATGATGGGGATGAGTCCAATACTGGCTTAATGATGTTCAATGTGGTGGAAAATGGGGCTCCCAGATGGTCTCCAATACCAATCCAGTCGTTCCATGAAGGGGGATCAGCAAGCTTGGGCCTGACCGACTTCCTTTCGGATACTAATAACAACGGCCAAGTTGTCCCAGTTTCAGGGGTGTCAGTTGAGATTCTATCAGTTTCTGACAATTCATTGGTGGAAGCAAGCATCAACGGGCAAACAATCAACGTCAATTCGCTTGATGATGATTCAAATGGCGTTGTCCAGATCTCGCTAAGGGCAAGCGACGGTTCCAAGTCTTCAGATACTTCAGTAACCTTCTACGTTCTGAATGTCAATGACGCACCAAGAATAGATTCTTCGGGTATCGACGGGATAACAATGAAGATGGGCGAAGGCATGGAGGTTGATCTTATCAGTAGGGTCTCAGATATCGATGATCCTGATGAAGAGATTTGGATCACCGCAACTAGTTACTATCCCGGCGCAGTCTTCTTTGACCCGATATCCGGAATTATGGAAGCAAACTGGCCTGAGGCTGGCTCGGATACGATAAGAATAACCGCCGAAGACCGCCACGGCGCTTCAACCACTATTTCTCTAGACTACACTATTGTGGATGATATCCCGCTAGAATGGGATGATAATTTTGAGGTCCAGATAGACTCTTCTGAAATAGGAAGTACGCCCACAGTAGTAATCACAAACATAGGCGATGAGCAACTAGAGGATATCAGGGTAACATGGACAGTTTGCAACAAGATTACCGGAATATGTCATAGCGCAGGCGCATCGTTCAATCTAGGGCCCTTCGTCGTTCTACCTGTGGCAGGAAATGGGTTGAGTGCGGGAGACTATTTCACACTGAGTATCCAAGGAGTTGATGAAAACGGGTTTGACAGGAGAACCTCTGAACAGAAGACCTTCGATGCAGTGGTGCCAGGAGATGGCCAGGACAGTGACTCATCAGGAGATGACCAAGGTACAAATCCTAGCGACGAACAGTATTCTGTATTCATGATTGGTTCTTATGCCCTATTCATTGTGGTGATTATTGGAGCCCTAGTAGTGGCCACAACAATCGCAAGAAACCGAATCTCGAGGAACCAAACTCCGTCTCTGAATCCATTGTCGTCCCGAATTAGGGAGCCGCCAGCCCCAATTATACCAATGTCTCCTGCCCCTAATCAGGCATCAAATCCCCCTCCGCCGCCACCAATGATCCCTCCTCTCCCTCCCGGGGGGCTCCCTCCAGGATGGACGATGGAACAGTGGCACTACTATGGCGAGGAATATCTGAATAGATACTATCCAGCAGATAGATTTGGTGAAATGTAGGGCAATTTTAGCTTGACGGCATTAACGCACCTTCAAGAAGGTCCCACCTTCACGTGACGACGAGGGAAGTCCATGGGAGACGAGGAAGTAACAAACTCAGACACCGAGTCCGATTCCAATGGACATCTAGACTCTTGGGAAGAGGGTCCTGCATTTGGAGTGGGGGAGGACAAGGATCCAATATGCGAGGAACCCGTCGAGGAATGGGTTTCTGGACTGCAAATATCCTCGACTAGTGAAGTCCCAATTCCAGAGAATCTCGTAGATCAGGTAATTGGCCAAGAGGCCGCATCAATCGTGGTAAGGAAGGCCGCCGAGCAGAGGAGACACATGATCATGGTCGGAGAACCAGGGACCGGTAAATCTATGCTAGCTAGGTCGATGACTGAGTTCCTGCCCAAGGATAGCTTGGAGGATGTCTTGGTCTACAGAAATACCGAGGACGAGAACGAGCCTAGGGTACGAACCGTTCCCGCTGGGAGGGGGTCAGCGATAATCTCAGAGAGAAAGGCGCAAATCAGAGTTCAGAGGGAGAGGACAAACAGGACACTCCTTTTCGTAGTGATGGTCATCGGTGCCGCTCTACTACTGGCAGTATTGCAGACCGGGGACATAATGACACTGATTTTCGGATCATTTCTGCTAATTTTTGGTTATTTCTTCCTTAGGACTAGGCTCACTGCAGGCGACGAGTCAAATATCCCAAAGCTCCTAATCAAGAGGGGGAGGAATGATGATCCGCCTTTCATTGATGCAACTGGCACTCTCGCTGGGGCACTTCTTGGAGATGTTAGACACGACCCATTTCAATCAGGAGCCGATCTAGCAACTCCGGCCCATGAGAGAGTCGAGCCCGGGGCTGTACACAGGGCGAACAAAGGCGTCCTTTACATCGATGAGATTAGGATGCTTAGGATGGAGGAGCAACAGGCGTTGTTGGTTGCCATGCAAGAGGGGGAACTGTCAATCAGTGGCCGCTCCGAAAGATCTTCAGGCGCCCTGACAAAGTCCGAGCCAGTCCCTACAAACTTCATACTGGTGGCAGCGGGTAATCTAGATAGTATCCAACAGATGCACCCGGCTCTCAGAAGCAGGATTAGGGGATATGGCTACGAGGTATACGTTAACACTGACATGAGGGATACAGAGAGGAACAGGAGAAGGCTTGTTCGGTTCATAGCCCAAGAAGTGAAGAATGAACAAGGAAAGCAATCTGGAAGAGCGATTCCGCACTTCAATCTTGAATCAGTAGGGTTGATCCTAAAGGAGGCCCAGAGAAGAAGTGGAAGGAGAGGTAGGCTGTCCTTGAGGCTCAGGGAGCTAGGGGGATTAGTAAGAATAGCAGGCGATTTAGCATCAGAGGAAGGTGCTGAATTGGTAAGAGCCGAACATATTTCCAGAGCAAGAGCAATCGCGAAGCCCCTTGAGCAGCAAATCGCGGATAGATACCTGGAAAGGCAGTCAGAGTATGCAATGCTGGTTAACAGGGGAGCTAGAGTTGGAAGGGTAAACGGATTAGCTGTCTTAGGGGCCGACAGCGGACTATCCGATTTCTCAGGGGTAGTACTGCCGGTCGAAGCCATGGTCACCCCCTCGCAAGGTCGATCCGGCCAGGTTATAGCCACAGGGGGGCTATCTGATCTGGCTAAGGAGAGCGTAACCAACATTAGCGCCGTGGTGAAGAAGCTCACTGGCAAGGACATCAAAGACTTCGATCTGCATGTCCAGTTCCCCGGGACTCACAATGTCGATGGGGATAGCGCTTCAATTACTATGGCTACAGCCATCATTAGCGCCTTTGAGGGAATCCCAATTGAGCAGAATCTGGCTATGACAGGTTCCCTGTCAGTCCGAGGCGAGGTCCTTCCCATAGGTGGCGTAACGGCAAAAATTGAAGCTGCAGCTAAGGCTGGGATTGAGACTATAATTATCCCTCGGTCAAATCTTCAAGATGTCTTAATAGACGAGAAATACGAATCAATGGTCGAGATTAAGCCAGTAGACTCTCTTGACGAGGTATTGCAATACGCCCTTGTTGGATCTGATGACAAGGTGAGCTTGGTCGAGAGACTGGCGAACGTCATAGATACGATTGATCTACTGTCCCAGGAACACAAATCTACTAGTTGAACGTTCTAACTTAAGTCCCACCTCTTCTACGCTCAGCGGGACTTATGACGGCGAAGATGGCAGTGGTGGCTCACGGAGGGGCGGGGCCAGGTCCCGAAAGGCAAAGTAACTTGCAGGCTGCAGTAGATGCTGCCTCCAGATTACTCGTCTCAGGCGCATCCGCGGTGGAGGCCGCGGTGGAGGCCTGTGTTATCCTAGAGGATGATCCCGTATTCAATGCAGGAACTGGAGGTGTTTTCAGAATTGATGGCTCCGTACTCCTGGATGCATCAATACAGACAAGCGATGGTAGAGTAGGATTCGTTATTGCAATGCCAGATACTCCCAATCCGATCAAGGTCGCGGCAGACTTACTAGATGAGAACATCAATGGCTTGGCAGGTGAAGGAGCTAGGATTTGGGCCGATGAGAGGGGGCACCCCAAGCGTGAGGTAGAAGGAAGGGCGCCAATCGAAGGGGATGGGGATACAGTAGGCGTGATAGTTCGGGACTCTACGGGGTCAATGGCTTGTGCCACCAGTACCGGGGGATGCAGCCATAGGCCCCCTGGTAGGGTCGGGGATGTCCCCTTGCCCGGATCAGGTTTCTGGGTTAATGAGAGAATAGCAGTGGCAGCAACTGGAGAAGGGGAGGAAATTACGAGGGCCTTGCTCAGCTACAGGGTTGGCGAGATGGCTGATAGTGATGAGTGCCATTCTCTTGAGGATGCAATGAAATGGGGGCTGGAAAAACTCATCCAAGGAAAGGCTCCGGTCGGCCTCATCGCGATATCAAGCGTAGGTCCCGGAGCAGGCCTATCGAATACGGAGATGCCTTGGGCATCGTGGATAGAAGACTAGCTTAGCGGGGATGTGCTTAAGGAGGGCCCTCAGCCCGCTTGACTCGGTGACCGCTTGTCAGACGTGGAGACTAGGATTCAGCAAATAGCCCAGGTGTTGGGGCAGCTAGACGATACACAAGTGCCACGGAACATCAGGGCATCGGCAAAAGAGGCCGTGGACAACTGGCTTCTAAACAAGAATAAGGACATGGACGTCAGACTTGGCATGACTGCCTCGAAGCTAGATGAAATTTTCAACGACGCAAATCTTCCTATTCACTATGGTCCTCTATGCCTCCAGATACAGACAGCATTAGAGACCCTGATGTCAGAGCACAAAAGAAACAAGTGAGATCAAGTCTTCCTTCTCTCAGCGGCCTTAGGCCTGAAGTTCTTGTAACCGCACTTCCTACACGAACCGGGCTTGCTGCCCCTGTGAGTAGCGGAGCACTTCATGCAAATCCACTTCTTCAGGAGCCTAGCCTCAGCCACCGCGTGCCTCTGTGCCATATTGCCGCCGACCTACCAGACCTACATAACCGCTTCGCGAGAAATTCCTGTTCAGAAACCGGCAATACCTTCCAAAGCATTCAAACACCCTCTGCACCGGACAACCCTTGTTGCCAGCCAGCGTAGTACTCGGAGCCCAGTGGGGGGATGAGGGCAAGGGCAAGGCCATAGATCAGCTAGCTAACGAGTCCAAGTGGGCTGTGAGGTTCCAGGGAGGGAACAATGCTGGCCACACAATTGTACTCGGGGACACGACTCTCAAGCTTCATCAGATCCCTTCTGGAGTCACATCTACAGATTGTAATTTGGTATTGGGCGACGGCATGGTAGTCGACCCATGGGTTCTGGAGGAGGAGCTTGATAGGTGGCACAAACTAACAGGTGAAAGGCCCGAGGGGAAGAGGCTATTCATCAGTGAGAGAGCATCTGTGATCTTGCCATTTCATAGAATGTATGACAGTGCGGATAGGGTCGTTGGCACGACAGGTAGGGGAATTGGGCCAGCTTACAGGGATCGCATCGAGAGGGTGGGAATCAGATTTGTCGACATACCATTCGTTATTCAGGACCAAGATAAGATTGATGAGACTGTTTCCAGGATGAATAAGCAGTTGGAATCCGTAGGGGTGAACGATAGTTTGGATAGAAATGAATTCGTCTCACAACTACAATGGATAATGGATAGATTCGGGGATTCAATCAGGCCTACCGGAGCAATGATTGACGAGGCACTGAATAATGGGGAGAATGTCCTACTCGAGGGTGCCCAAGGAGCCATGCTTGACATCGACCAAGGTACCTACCCATTTGTCACGTCTTCAGTCACTAGCAGGGCAAATGCTACTCATGGTGCCGGAATTCACCCAGGGCACGTGGAAAATTGCTTTGGGATTTCTAAAGCTTACACGACAAGAGTTGGCAATGGGCCATTCCCGACAGAGCTACCGTATGAGGAAGGCCCGGGGCAACATATGGCCACGGTCGGACATGAGTTCGGAACAACTACTGGTAGGCCGAGAAGGACCGGCTGGCTCGACATGGTTTCCCTGAAAGACAGCCACAGGGTAAATGGCTACACGGGGATCGTTCTCACCAAGTTGGACGTACTTGGCGGACTAGACGAACTGAAGATATGCACCGGGTATGATTTGGATGGACAGATTATCCAGCACATGCCGACAAGTAGTCAAGATCTTGCGAGATGTAAGCCTGTTTATGAGATACACAAAGGCTTCCCAGCTCTATCAGATGATGAATGGATAGAGATGGCTGAGCTCTCTAGATCCGAAAGGAGCGGCTTCGAGGTACTCCCCGAAACGGCTCTATCATATGTCAGGAGGATAGAAGATCTATCGGGGATTCCTATAGTAAGCATCGGCATAGGTCCAGATAGAAGGGCATCAATAGCGAGTCTCAATGGGCCTTTCGACCTAGACCCAGAAGTGACAACGTTCTAATTTACCAGCTGTGACGGACGTGTATGGGTTTCAAGTCCAACGCCCGAAAGAGAAGAGATGAATCAGCTGCCTCTGTAGACTCGAAGAAGTCCGAAGAGGAATACATAGGTCAGGTGAAATGTGATGTCGCCGGTTGCAATAATTGGGCTGACAAGAAGGTCGGTGGAAGGAAGCTTGCATTCGACAGAGCTGCAGATGTATGGGGCGAGTCTGGATTGAGCAGGGACTCGAGAAGAATCACGGTCTGCAAATCCTGCTACCGCGCATGGAAGAAGGCGAAGAAGGACGAGCCCACGGAATGGTCCTAATCTGAAGTGATGACGGTATGAACGAAGAGATTGGCAGTAGAATCGCCTCGTTGTTTTTCGGCTTGTTCATGTTCTTCTTTGGATTGCCCTTCACACTAGTGCCTTTCCTGATCTTCAGCGATGGCGCCATCGACATAAACTACCCATTCGAATCGTTGTTCATGATAGCTTTCACGATACCATTCTTGATGGCAGGCCTCTTTGTTCAATTCATGGCTCTTGGTCTGATAAGGGCAGGGATGAGTGGCACTGTAGACCCGACCTCAATTCCTAGAGAACTTCCCCCAGGTCCCGACGCATTATCGATTACTGAGCACCCCGACCAATCATACATCGGCGAGTACCTCAGACAGCCAGAAGCAATAAACGGGAGAGATTGGTACAAGAAACCAGCTGAGACGAAACGACTTTACTATTATGCTCAAAATCAAGGAGGCTCAGCTGGTTGGAGTCTAGATGACCGAGAGGACGCAGGTTCTAGGGATTGGTTCGACGGTGGGTGGCTGCCCTACAAGGGGTTCGAGATCCCCCTGGGGAGGAAGCAATGGAATGTCGATGACGGCAAGTGGGTCTCCATCGAGGAATCTGAGCCTACGGACGTTAAGAAGTGGTGGCAATAGACAAAATCTGCCATATCCCCAAACAGTAACAATGTTAGATGGGCCTCACTAGCGGGCACCATGTCTGAGCACCCCAAGAATGAGCCGATACTGGGATATGCACCCGGGAGCCCCGAGAGAGCCTCTATGGTAGCAGAGTTAGATAGGCAGATGTCAGAGGTCATAGAGATTCCCTGCATCATCAATGGAGAGGAAGTTTTCACCGGGGTCACAGTGCAACAGGTTATCCCGCACAGGCACGGACACGTTCTCGCCAATGTCCACCTGGCTGGCAGGGAAGAAATCGAATCCGCCTGTTCCGCCGCCGTGGAAGCTCAGAAATCTTGGATAGACATCGGCCTCGAGGAGAGATGCAAGATTTTCGAGAGGTGTGCCGATCTCCTCGCAGGAGAATGGAGAATGAGGGTCAACGCGTCAACAATGCTAAACCAATCCAAGACAGTTTTCCAGGCAGAGATTGACTCTGCCTGTGAGCTCATCGACTTCTGGAGGTTCAACTGCCATTATGCCAGGGGGTTCCATGATGATTTCCAGCCATTAGTCTCTCCCGAGGGAATTCTGAACTCGACAGAGATCAGGCCACTGGAGGGCTTCGTACTCTCAATCACACCATTCAACTTCACGAGCATTGCAGCAAACCTGCCAAGTGCGCCTGCAATAGTGGGTTGCACCAGTGTCTGGAAGCCCAGCAGGAACTCGTACTACTCAAATTACTTCCTCATGAGACTAATGATGGAAGCCGGACTGCCTCCGGGGGTGATCAACTTCATTCCCGGATCTGGGGCCGAGATAACTGAAATAGCGCTTTCGAACTCGGATTTTGCAGGACTTCACTTCACTGGGTCTACAGCTACCTTCCAAGGCCTATGGCAGGAAATCGGGCTAGCCCTTCCGAAGCTCAATTCATATCCTCGAATTGTAGGCGAAACAGGGGGAAAGGACTTCATCGTCGCACATCCAGACTGCGATAGGAGGGGACTAGTCGTAGCTTTGCTAAGGGGCGCGTTCGAATACCAGGGGCAGAAGTGCTCAGCAGCCAGCCGCGCATACATCCCCAAGTCAGTATGGGGGGAGATATCGGATGAACTATCAGATGAGATTGGAAAGATTACAATGGGCGATGCTAGAGACTTCACTAACTTCATGACCGCTGTGATAGACAAGAGAGCGTTCGACAAGATATCCGGATACATCCAAAGGGCCTCGGAAAGAGACTCCTGCAAGGTATTCTGCGGTGGCGGATATGACGACACTGTGGGCTACTTCATCGAGCCAACAGTTATCCTCACCGAAGATCCCAATTCAGAGTCCATGATCGAGGAAATCTTCGGCCCGGTCCTGACAGTGTACCTATACGAAGACAACGAATTCGATGCGATTCTGAAAATATGTGACGAGGCTTCCCCATATGCCCTAACTGGCTCAATCTTCTCGGCCAATGAGGAGAACATACAGAAGGCATTCGAGGCACTTCGATTCACTGCTGGAAACTTCTACATCAATGACAAGCCAACCGGTGCGGTGGTTGCACAGCAACCCTTCGGAGGCGCAAGAGCGTCAGGGACCAACGACAAAGCAGGCGGTCCTCTGAACCTACTTAGGTGGATAAGCCCAAGATCAGTCAAGAGAACCCTCGAGCCTCCCCAGGATTGGACCTACCCGTTCATGCAACAAGATTGACTTAGTCAAAGTTAATTTAGCCGACCAGACAGGGAAAGTCACTGGGGAGCATTTGCTGAGAGGCCACCTAGTGTGGCGACCCATGGACCTGATCTGGGTAATGCCAGCGGAGGAAGAGAAATGGACACGAACGTCGCATACGGATTGATGATTGCAACGCTTGGTATCTTTGGATACATCGCATACCAAGCAACGAACGATGAGGAAATAGGGGCTGATGAGTACCTCTCAGCTAGAGGATCTCAGGATTGGCTCAGAATAGGGCTGAGCCTGTTCGCTTCAGGGATGGGGGTCTGGGTACTACTCACACCGTCCGAGGTGGCTTACTACGGCGGATTCTGGGATGTCATGGGTTATGCGGCATCAGCGGCAACCCCCTTCCTACTTCTTGCATACGTGGGGCCCATGATCAGGGAAAGACTCCCACAAGGGGTCACCCTTGCTGACTATGCAAAACACAGACTCGGCCGTCCAATGCAGGTATATGTGGGCGTGATATCGATACTCTACATGTTCACCTTCCTCTTCGCAGAATTCACAGCGATCGGGAAGGCCATGGAGCACCTAGTCGGGATGGACCCATTGATGCCCATGATTTTCGTCGGTCTGGTAACTGCCGCCTACACAGCTTACGGGGGCCTCCCAGCATCTCTGGCAACAGATAGGATACAGGCGTGGGCGATCGTTCTTTTTGTGACGGTACTGATGGTACTACTCTTCGGTTTCGATATGGGACAGCTAGTGGATGATGCTAGGGCTTACAACACGGATGATGACTGGTCGTTACTCGGGAGCATGGATTACATGGGCTCCTTCGAGTCAGGACTGGCACTAGTCGTCGCCATAACCGCAGCGGAGATGTTCTCCCAAGGGAACTGGCAGAGGGCCTATGCCTCCAAGGACGATGACGCGCTCAAGAGAGGGGCGCTCCTAGCTGCGGGAATGGTCTTCCCCCTGGTCTTCGTCATGGGGGTCCTGGGGACCGTAGCCGCTGGCCAGGGAGGGGTATCAGACCCATCTCTGGCATTCTTCCACCTGATCGACAAGGGGGACACTCTGATAGTAGGAGCATTCGTCATCCTCGTGATTTCCCTAGTCTGCTCCAGCACGGATACCCTTCAGAATGCGATAGTTGCTTCTGTCTCAAGGGATTTATCCGATGGTGAGGTGGACCTACAAATATCGCGTGCAATCACGCTGTCAATGTTGCCTGTAGCGATCTACCTCGCAACAGGCCCGACCGTTGCGGGCTTCGAATTCAATGCGTGGAGCGTTTTCGGCATATTCCTCTTTGCAGACATACTGGCCGCGGCCACAGTCGCACCCGTCCTACTCACACTCTGGAAAGGAGTCTCCTCGAGAGGGGCATTGCTAGGGTGCTTTGCCGGATTAGCGTCTGTAGCCATGTATGGCCTAGTCGAACCACCTCCAAACTCGGAGTTCTACATGTATCTGTTCCATCCAACCATAGATGCGACCCCCGCACTCGAAGGAGGACTGACCAATCTCTGGCCATTCGTCTATGCCATCGTCGGGTCCGCCCTGGTTACAGTTCTAGGGTCGAAAGCACTTCCCGATGAAAATTGATAATCGCTTAATTCATGACCTAGTTATATCTAGGAAAGGCATGGATGACAGCGCCCCATTGAAGATATTGAGACCTTGGAGGGATGTCTGGAGACCGATCTGGTCACGCAGGGAGTCACTGGGGGGATTCTCATTCCTCATCTCCATCTTCTTCGTTGGAATGTTCTCCATAGGTGCTCCCTACTTCATCTCGAACAACATCGCGGCGCACTACCTCGAAACAGTGTGGGATCCCGAGATTGCCCTGGACAGGAGCCTTCCTGTGATCAACTGGCTGATTATCCCCTATGTTGCACTATACCTGTTCTACCCCGCAACACTGGCCCTGGCCCCCAGGGACGACAGGGGGAGAATGGAGCTGGCACTGGGCGTCCAGGGCCTGTTCATGGCCACGATGTTCTGCGTGCTTTTCTTCCTCCTTCTGCCAGCTGAGATAGACCTCAGGGACCAGTTGGACACGCACTGGGAGACCAATCCTCCGAACTGGCTGGAGGAGGCGCTGTTCACGTTTATACACGTCTCTGACAACCCATGGAACGCTTGGCCCAGCCTCCACATCGTCCACTCCACCCTTCTGGCCAGACTCATCACGCACTGGGTCCAGAGGGATCATCACGAGAGTCGTTTCGCCAAGCCCTTCTTGGTACTCCTCTGGGTCGAGTGGGCACTGCTCTGTGTCAGCATCCTGGCTACGAAGCAACACTATCTGTTCGATCTCGTCACAGGGTTGGTAGTCGCTTTCGTATTCTGGAGGATGTTCATCAGGGTCATCGACATGGTCGAAGAGAGCGGTCCCGACAAACTCGCATCCGAGTCAGGCTGGAGCGACTAGTATCAGTTCCTCCATCGTTACAAGTCCAAGATGAATCAGTTGAAAACAATTGGTAGGAATGCGTTAGCCGCTTCCTCACAGGCATTGGCTACATCATCCAGTCTCTGCAATACACGATACATGTGAACAGCAGCTAGGGCATCATCTCCGCCAGTTCTGAACACAAATCCTGCAGCGTTGCTTTCAACGAGATCAGCCTCATGTTCTGCAAGGTTAACCCCCTGGACATACTTCAGCAGTTCTTCCCGGCCTGTTTTAGTGTAGCCAGATAGAGTTAGATCACGTAGGTGGAGCACGGTGTCCTCGTAGATTGCAACCGTCTTCTGGACTGCCTCTGCCATTTCCATGACCATTTGCCTTGCTTCATCATTATCGTAGAGCGGTCTGAAAGAGAGTTGCTCTGCAACATTCTGGGCATAGTCTGCGATTCTATCTTGTCTACCAAGCATGAATAGGAACTCATCAGAGTCAATCAGTAATTTCCATTCTCTGGAACTGACCTTTTCTCTTAGGGCGTTCTTTAGGTTGTCCGCAGCCAACTCGGCATCTATTGTCGCCTGAATTTCTGCAGATGCATCTTCACCCTTTGTCGCCTTATCTACAGCTGTCAACATGTGGTCAACAGTCACTTCTACAGCTTCTGCATGCTTGTGGAACAACTCGAATACAGTAGGTTGTTTTGTTCCATCTCCGCCAACATCAGCCAACGCATCCTCGATAACTACCTCATCATCTCTAGTGACCCAGAGGACATATGCTACCGTAGCAAATGCGATCGGTAATACAACGATTAGATTGATTGCAGTACTTCCCATGGCGACGTATAGGGTAACTGCTCCGAATCCAGCAGCAGGAAGACTGGCGACCCATGAGGCGAAAATCTTTCCAAATACTCTGAAATCTACATTTTTGGCTCCACCTGCTAGGCCAACCCCAACCACTGCTCCGACTAATGTGTGGGTTGTGGATACTGGGACCGCAAGGAATGGCATTGAGAATACTAGAATTGTAGTAGCTGCACCAAACTCTGCTGCGAATCCTCGTGTTGGAGTAATATCAGTAATTTTGTGGCCAATAGTTTCCATAACTCTCCAACCCCATGTTACTACACCTATTGCTATACCAGCAGAACCAAGCAATACTAACCAAAGTGGAACGTCTACCTTTCCAGCCAACTCCCCTGGTGTTGAGTTTAGTAATTCGTAGACGGTAGCCATCGGCCCAATAGCATTGGATCGGTCATTTGCTCCGTGAGCGAATGCTACGTATGCAGCAGTAATAACTTGTAACCAAACGAAGATTCTCTCAACACCGTGGAATCCTTCTCCTTGGAATTCGTAATTCTTCAATACCCAATACAAAATCAATGAGCCGATAGTGCCGATGACTAGTGCGAGGAGTATTGAGTTGATAGGAATCCAAGCACCTTCGTACATGGCATTCAAACATTCATTGGTGATTACATCTGCATCAGCTGGGCAGTAAGGCGTAAATGGGTCAAATGAACCATTTTCTTTTACTGGTAGCCAATCATACTTATTTGCGACTATACCCTCTCTTTCAAGTCTAGCAATTAGGCCCTTTAGAGCCTTGAATTGTAAAGCAATACCAAGTACAAAAAAGGTTGGAAGTGCCATAAGTGGGGCCATCCACCTACTTCTTTCAATAGGATTTGGAGCTTCTAAAATCGTAGCCCTGACAATGAAGAATGTAAAGAAAGCGAGCAAACCACCCATTAACGGACTTGCTACCCAAGACAAAACAACTTCAGTCAACTTTTCCCAATTGATAAGAGATGCATCATATTGTACTTCGAGGACTAATCCGATTCCTACAATTCCTCCAATTATTGAGTGTGTAGTAGATACGGGCAATCCATATCTAGTTGCGATTGTAATCCAAACCGCTGCCGCCATCATAGCCGCAATGAATCCGTACATCAGATCATTAGTGAAAGCCGCATTGAAGTAATCCGCCTCTGTATCAAAGTAGAGAATTCCTTTCCTTACGGTGTCAGTAACGGCGTCTCCGGCAAAGAATGCACCCATGAATTCGAAGACTGCAGCAATAATCACCGCTTGCTTCAGAGTTAATGCTCTGGAACCAACAGAAGTCCCCATCGCATTCGCTACGTCATTCGCTCCAATGTTCCATGACATATAGGCACAAACAGCAGTTGCAAGAATCAGGACGAGCCACATTATCGGTTCCATATGGACTGAAGCGAAATATATCTAGTATATTGATTAAAAAATATATTGAATATATAGTTAGACCCATTTTCGCTCTACTGCTCTAAATAAAAAACTATTTATTTAATATCAATGGCCGCTAATCGTGGCAGAAGGTAAGCCTCCAAAGTCAGAGATTAGGAAAATTCAACTCACTGGTGGGTCAACTTACATAGTCAGCCTTCCAAAGAAGTGGATCAGTGAACACGGCCTCGTTGCGAAGGATCAAGTCAGAGTTGAATGGCGACCTTCAGGTACACTACGGATTGTTCCCGAGGCAACGTCATTAGTCAGAAGGAGATTGATTGAGTTAGACCTCAGCAAGATTCCAGATGAAATGGTCTATGACCACTTAGTTGGCTCATATCTGGCGGGCTCACAAGTAATAAAAATAAAATCTCAAAAAGGCTTCAATAGGAGTCTCAGGAAAACATTCAGAAAATTCATAAATTCCACCAGAGGGGTGGAGATATCCTCCGAGACGGAATTCAGCATAGAGATGATTAATCTTCTCAATCCCTCAGAAATGCCACTTTATTCCAGTTTGAATAGAATGTACCTCCTGATTTCAAGTCAGATAAGAGATGTATTGGATGTTCTGTCAGGAGGGGACAAGGAAATCCTAGAGGATTGTCATGACAGAGAACAAGAGGTTGATGCAATAAGACTCCTCTTGGAGAGGCAGGTTGGCCAGATACTGGAGTCTGCCAGTATAGAAGACTCGCTGGGAACCTCAAGGTGGGAAGCCTCCGAGATTGGGAAAGTAGTCAGGTCATTGGAAAGGATGGGGGACCACTCATATGCACTATGCAAACTGTCCTTGAATAGGTCTGACGACTCCCCAATTTCAATAAACTCTGCACCCATTTCGTCAATACAAACCTGGAAATCCTCCATGAAGCTTTTAATTTCAAATCTAAGGAGAAGAAAAATTTCAGAGATTCATTTGGCCAAAGGACAACTTATTAGTGCTATAAAAGCCCTGGATGATTTCGAAATTAGCTTGGTTTCCTCTGAATTGGAATCTTCCGAAGTATTGTTTCTGGGTCGTGTTTCTGAATCAATTAGAAGGATGTGTGCCTATTCAATAAACATGGGAGAAGAGCTTCTCAATATACAGTCACACAGGGACTCTATAGAAATTACAGAGTGAATGTATACGTGATACTACTTCAGGCCTGTCTAGAAAATACATCAATGGCAGGTTCGGTTGAGAATCCCAAATGATGCACCCAATATTAGGACCTCATGCGATCGAGGGGGACAGCTATAGCAGGGAGGTAATCGCTGTATCTGTGCCTGCTGGTCTTGGGTGGATACAGTTTCCCCGATAGGGCCATTTCTACTACCTCCTGCTTCGTCAGTGTCTCCAAGTCGCTACCCGGCCAGATGTCCAGCTCGATTCCTTCGTCATCCAGATAGTCGACCTTGATGACTGGAAGGCGGAGCAAGCCGATCCTAAGCCCCACGTGGTATCTGTGGTGGCCATCGAGGATCGTTCCGGTGCGCCCATCCACCAGAAGGGGCTTGGTGTATGCGTTCCAACGGAGTGTTATGTCGTGCAAGGAGTCCACATTGCCGGGCTTGACCTCCTCATGGGGCTTCAGCCAGGAGATGGGTACCAGCTCGACTTCCACGAATGTCCTGAGGGGCGCTCGTTGAAATCATTTCGCGTTGCTCACACCAGCTAATTCATCCGATTATTCCGGAAACTGCCTCGGTCTGCGTCAGGTAGACCAAGAGCCCCAAACCAGCGAAGATCATCATCCAAGAGCCAGTCGCCTTGACCACCCCGGTGGATCTCCTGAGGAAGCTAATCATCGCCTGCCGCCCCATTCCGACAAGTACCGTCACCATCACCATCAGCAAGGTCACAGAGAGGATCAATCCGCCGAGGCCAGCCACGAAGGCCCCCTCTCCGACAACCGCCAACCATGCCACGAACGGGAAAACCGCGGCGGCCGTACAATCCACAGACGCGGCGGAGTAGCCTATTCCCCACAGGAACATGTTTCTCCGTGGTGTGAAAACCTCATCGGACTCAACCGTCTGGTACCTGTCCAACCACCTCTGCACGAAAGACATCATCTCACTGGTCCAACCAAGAAGCATCAGGCTACCCAGTACCACGAGCAGGCATGCAATTCCGACAGCTATGGTATGGAAAGTCCCTGATAGGTTAACGACCTCACTCAACCCGAAGATGACTATCCCAACGGACACGAAAAACGTCAGTTGCCCGAGAGCGGCAAAGCTCCCAATCTCGAGTGAGCCCGGTATCCTCCCGCTTATCTTTCCCTCTGCATGCAACTCCTCCTCCCTCATCCCCAGGCTGAGGTAGTAGGTGATGTACGAAGGCAGGACCGGGAAGGCGCAAGGGGAAAAGTACACCAATACCCCTAGGAACAGTCCGATGACGAATACGCCCGTGACCGATCTGTCCGATTTCGCTATGCCTATCCTTAGGTTCTCCGCATCGCCCTCGTTGGCCTTCAGAACCGCGTTGTCAAAAGCCTTCCATCTGTCCAAGGGCGTCCCAGTGTTATCCTTCGCTACCACATATCCTTCATGGTCAATCACTAGGACCAATGGGAGAAGCTGAGCAGAGTAGTATTCGGCCATGTCGCCCCTCGATCCATTTTCCAGGATTATTGATTCGGTTCCGCCGTTCACTACAGTCCAATTCATGAATTTCTCAGAATCATAATCCCCGAATGTCGAATTTATCTGTGCGAAGGTTTCACCAAATCTGTACCAGGCCGCCACTGAAACCACTACCACGGGATACTCTCCCTCGAGCTCGCTCCACTCAGCGATATTGTTCTCAATATGTTCTTGGACATAGTGACAGTTCGCACAATCTATTGCCATGAAGTCCAGGATAACGACACTCCCTCTGAGGGAACTCAACTGTACAGTGCCGTTCTCATCGGCGATAATGCTGTCAATGCCGGTCCTGTTCATCGACTGAGCTTCAAAATCGTACACCTCATTGACGTCTCCAGAGACCCCGTATATCGAGGAGGTCATTCCGAAAAGGGATAGAGAGGAATATCCGATGACGCAGAAAAGCACGACTGCGACGCCGAAAGCCCTCCATGTGTCGCCCTCCCTGAGGATACTGAAATCAAGCCTCTGAGTTAGCGAGACTCCTTCTGGCTCACTCATGCACTGTGAAGTGACGTGTTCTTTTTCATTACAGTGGGTGAATGTTTTCTCTTCGACAGAGAGTGAAATTTCGGTTTTTATCGGATTTTTATCATCATGAAAGAAATGATTTCCGCCTCATCATCCTTATGCGTACAGCTCTTTTGCGAGATACGGGGCTCGTGGTCTAGGGGTTATGACGTCGCCTTCACATGGCGAAGATCGCAGGTTCAATTCCTGCCGAGCCCACCATCGATCAGATCGTCCAACAGTGACGATGCGCCTATCCTAGCCTCATTCGGATCTCTGGTCGAAACCCCTTCTCCTTCCATTATTGAGAGCAGGCGTCGTGCGTCTCGCTTGTTTCTAATGCCACCTGAGATCTTCACTCCTTTCCTCTCGCCCATTGTCACGTGGTGTCTCTTCGCCTCCATGGAAAGTATTCTTGCATCCTCGTCGCTGCATGGTCCCCTTTTACCAGTACAAGTTTTTACGAAATCAGCTCCGGATGCCATTGCCATTCTGCAAACTGCTCGGATCGAGCGCTCGTCAAGAAGGGGCGTTTCAATGATGACCTTGAGCGTTTTCCCCTGGCATGATTCCTTCATGGATGAAAGCATTAGAAGCTCTTCTTCCCCCACCGAAACCCCATCCTCTCTCGGTTCCAATACACAATCTATCTCATCGGCACCACTTTCTATCGCCTCCATAATCGCTTGGGAAATCTTCGACGGATCCCTCCACCCCCTTGGAAATCCGCCCACAACGGCAGCCACCCTAATGTTCTCCGATAATTTGCTTCTGACATACCTAACATGCTCAGAGAAAACGCAGACAGCAGCCGTACGATACTTTTCTGCCCTCAGACAAAGGGACGCTAGCTCCTCCTCGGACGCCCCTCTGTCCAGTAAGGTCAGATCCAGTATGGAGACTATCTCGGAATCTTCCATAATTCCACTACCCATGAATTGACTCAAATCCCCTCATGAAGTCAACTAATGCCTCAACGCTCTCTAGTGGACATCCGTTGTACAGACTAGCCCTGATCCCTCCGACGCTCCTATGACCTTTCAGTCCACCAAAGCCCTTCTTATCGGCCTCCTCGAGGAACACACTCTCCATTTCTTGGTCTCGCAGCCTCCATGTCACGTTCATGTTGGATCGAGACCCAGGGTCGGCGTGAGGCACCCAGAATGAAGTCCTGTCCAACTCCCGATATAGAAGGGACGCTTTGTGCATGTTCCTTTTTATCGCCCCTTCCAAGCCTCCATTTTCTTCTACCCATTCAAGGACCTTGTCCAGCACAAAAATACCAAAGGTGTTCGGCGTGTTGAACATAGATCCCTTGGAAATATGGGTCCTGTAGTCTAGCATTGTTGGAAGGTCGCCACCAATCCTGGAAACTGCCCAAGGTGAAAGGATGACAAGGGTGACCCCGCTCGGACCTAGATTCTTTTGAGCTCCAGCATATATCACATCATGTGCCGAGACATCTATCGGAGCCCCGCATATATCTGAACTAGCGTCAACAACAAGCTTCACACCGCCAGTATCTGGAGTATGATGATATTGTGTGCCAAAAAGAGTATTGTTGGAAGTGTAGTGGACATAGTCAGAACCATCCCTGACTTCGTATTCTCCGTTCCGGGGGACCGTCTTGAAACCACTCTCGCTACCATCCCAGATAGAAGCGCAGTCTCCTACCCTTCGCCCCTCCTTGAGTGCCTTCTGAGACCAACCTCCTGTGATCAGGAAATCCGCCTTACTCCCGTCATCGAGAAGATTCAGCGCAGTCATATAGAACTGTGTCGAGGCACCTCCTTGGAGAAAAAGAACGTGATAGTCATCAGGGACCGAGAGTATCCTTCTTACTCTATTCATCGCCGAGTCAATCACTTCTTGGAAGAAGGAGCTCCTATGAGATACCTCTAGAAGGCCGAATCCACTTCCATTGAGATTAGCCATGGATGACGAGACAATATTCACCACTTCCAATGGGAGGACCGCAGGACCGGCCCCAAAGTTGTGTATGCGCCCGTGTCCGTCCATGACACTACGTACGATATCCAGTCTTTCAGGTCATCGATTTCACGGCAGGGTTCTTTTCTGGAAGTCTGGACGCAGGGGTATGATTAGGGTAGGTCTCGTGATGCTTCAGGGAGCAAGGCATGCCCATATCAGCTCTCTAAATGAAGCATCAGAAGATTTAGGCTTGGAAATTGAGATTTTTGAGATAAGGAAGCTAAGTCATCTAATTTCTTCGAATCCAGATGTCATAGTGCTGCCAGGGGGAGAATCCACGACTATGAGGAAAACAGGCCAGGATAAGTCATCGAATCTGATACCGGGAATCTTCGAATGGATTAGAGAAAACCCATCAAAGGCAGTTATGGGGACATGTGCCGGAGCGATACTTCTGGCCGATCCCCAGGATGGCAAACCCCCTCTGATCGGAGCGAAAGTAGATCGCAATGCATACGGCCCCCAGAATGAATCATTCCAAGGCATAGTCCACTCAACTCTTTTGGATAGGGAGTTTCCAGGGATATTCATCAGGGCCCCGAAGTTCCTTTCATCGACTGACGAGGTCTGTGCGACTATAGGGGACGAAATCGTGGGAGTCAGGAACGGCAGAGTAATAGCACTAACTTTCCACCCCGAGTTGTCATTGGACAAGGGCTTCCATAAGTGGCTGCTAGAGAGTGCGAGTAGTGAATAAGATGTCAGATCTCACTCAATTCATCGAAATCGAGGAATCTCCAAACTCTATGGATTGTGAAGGGTGCATACAGTGTCAAATGGGCAGCAAGCTAGTTCTTTTCATCACCGGAAATTGTCATTGGAGGTGCGACTACTGCCCCTTATCCGAAACTAGGAGGGATATCGACTTCATGTATGCAAATGAAAGGCCCTGCAACAACTTCGATGAAGTCATCGAGGAAGCCAAAGCAATGAGGGCTACAGGAGCCGGAATTACCGGAGGGGATCCTTTGATGGCCAAAGATAGAAGCATAGAAGGAATAAGGAGGCTCAAGCAAGAATTCGGTGATGCCTTCCATATTCACATGTATACTAGCATTCCATTCAGGGCACAGTGGGCCAAGGAGTTTGCAGATGCGGGCCTAGATGAGATAAGATTCCACTTCCTAGATCTTTCTAGCAAGGAATATAGGGAGGTAATCAAGGCATGTTATGAAGCAGGAATATTCACTGGCGTCGAACTCCCATGTGAGCCAGATAAGGAGGATCAGCTTTTACAGATCATTGAGGATCTGAGGGAGTTCGATGTCAGCTTCATGAATCTTAACGAATTAGAGATTACAGTAGGTAATCATGAAAATATGGAACTCAGGGGATTCAACCTTTCCACTGAGATAACAGCTGGGGCCGAGGGGTCATCCCAGCTGGCACAATCGATCAGAGACAGGGTCATGGCAGCTTCCATAGGGGCGCCCGATCCTATTGATGGCGTCAAGAGGGAACCATATGGGTTCCATCTGAAATACTGCACCTCTTCATACAAGGATGCCGGTCAAATGAGGAGGAGATTCATGCGTAGAGGGGAAGCTACAATCTCTCCCCATGAGACATTGAGTGATGACGCCACATTGCTGTTTGGAGTGGTTTACACCGAAAAGGATCTCCATGAGTCGTGGATATCGGAGATATCCGATTTCACAGGCCTTCCTGCTAGATTCATGTTTTACGATGAAGAAAAATCCAGAATAGAGGTCCCGATAGCCGTCGCTGAGCAGATTGCCGGGGAAGTGTCGGCACCTGTTGCAATCGTCGAGGTGACTCCGACTTTCGATAGAACCGAAGTGATGCTCATATGGCTCAACAGTCACAGAATTTGACTGATGCCGCGTTGGGTTGATACGTCTCTCGCTACTGTACATGAACGTGCCAGTTAGTGTCGCTGACCCGGATACGAACATAGCAGACCCATACAGGAGGCTCTCAGCGTCCCAGATGGTGACATGGCAAGCATGTCCAAGGCTTTGGTATTACAATAATATCCTGAAGCTAAGAGGGCCACTGCCTCCGCAGATCATCAGGGGTAATGCAGCCGAGTCATGTATTTCGAGAGTAATGAGGGACTCTCCCTCGCTGGTTTCCAAAGAGTCAGATGATATCCTTAAGTCCCCTATTTTGGATGATGGCAATCCCGCATATGATTTCGATGAGCTGTGGCCATCTCCGTCCATTCAGCCACTAGATGAATCCGAGTGGCCCAAAGACAGAGCTTCGCTAGAGGAATGGGCTATGGCAAGGGTGGATGCCCACTTCGGCAGGTGCTGGGACGATGCGGTCAAGGAATGGGAATCCCTCACAAATAGAGTCGGGGAATCGAGTCATGCAGACATGTCTGAATGCCGAATGATGGTGGAGAATGGTATCAGAATGCACATCGATCAAGTTGAGATGTGCCTCAATAATATCAGCAATGAGCTGTTGGAATCTTGGAGACAGGGGGGAAATCGACCTGAATGGCCTTCTCCAGATGGATTCCCATTGCTTTGGACAGAACCCCACCCTTGTGCAATGCCTGCTGGAGATGAAGTGACATGGACAGAGTCATGGGAGATATCCCGTCCATGGTTTGTGGACCCCGACGCAGACTCGTTTACTCAGACTACATCCCATCCAGAGGGATGGTTCCAGGGAGAATACGATCTAGTTTACAGGTGGACGGGAAAGCCATCGGTAATTGACATCAAGGCTTCGCAAGGAAAGGGCGATAGATCGGGGGGGTACATCGAGCAGCTACGACTCTACGCTTGGCTTTGGTGGGAGACTCATGGCAGAATTGAGGAATTGGAGTCCCTTGGAATCTGGTACCTCGGGCCAGGAATAGTAAAAGAAGTAGTCAAACCAACTCCGGGGGAACTAGAGAAATACTCTCATGAACTCAAGGGATTATATTCCAAGATACACGCTTCCAGGCCATCACTAACGGACTGTCCAACTACTCCCTCTCCGTTGAGGTACTTCGAGTCCGGAGGAGTTCCGGCAGACCCTCCCACTGACTCCGACCACATGGCAAGATGCAAGACCTGTGACCTCAGGGGGATATGTGAAAACGGGAACTATGAACTAGACCTTCCATCCCATACTAGGATAGAGAGATTCGGTCATTCTTGGCCTATTACCATGATTGCGGACATCAATACTAGAGTAGACGCTACAGGAACCGTCTCCGACCTAAGGGGTCCATCGCTAGATGAAAAAGGAGGAGTGGAGCTATCATTCAGACTACAAGATGGATATGATAGAGCCAAAGTTAGAACAAGTAGGTACGGATCCCCCTCCAATGTCACAAGATCAATTTCCAATGGCTCTAATGTCAGGATTAGGGATGCCATACCTTCCGTTTGGAGAGGAGAGGTGGTTTTGGATATGGACAGTGAGTCATCAGTCGATTTGGCCGGGGAGGCAGATGTACATCCGATAGTTGAGATCGAAACTAGAATAAATGTGATCGGAAGGATATGGTCAGTCAACGCCTTTCCCGACGGCCAAGGAGTATCCCGTTGGTCTGTCACACTCGTAGACAGCTCCGGTACCGCAGGTGTAATCGCCTTCAAGCAATTTATTCCAGTTCTGGCAGCTGGACTTTCTAGGGGTGATGAGATAGCCATACTCAATGGAGAGGTTGGAGAATTCAATGGACTCAAACAAGTAAAGATAGGTCCCAACACAAGAGTTGTTTCAGTAAGAACTTCTGAGGACGTTCCAGAATTTTGATGGCGCCGAGAGAGGGATTTGAACCCCCGCGTCCAATGGACAGTGGATTTCGAATCCACCGCAATACCGGGCTATGCGATCTCGGCAGCGTCCGACCCACCAGCGAATCAGAGATAAGGGTGACTGGGTTCGAGAGATGCATGAAGATAGAGGTCAGGAACGGCGACGAACTATATTCGGTTGATTCCGAAGTCCCAATTTCCGTAGGATCAGTGCTCGATAGGCTAGGCATAGCTCATTCGACAGTTCTTGCAGTAGTAGGCGATACCATCATCCCCCATACGTCAATAATTACCGATGATGCAAGTTTAGAGCTGGTCATCGTTTCAAGTGGGGGTTAGTTCCTTCGTAAGAATTGCCCCTGGCTCCACAGTCGTCAAATCACTACCTTTCCTGATTAGTACCGCCTTATTTCCTATGAGTTGGAAAAAGTCCCCCTCACTCCTAAGGTACGACCCCTCGTACATTCCAATCACCGGGTAATCACTCATTTCATGGAACTCACTGATCCGCCTGGCTCTGCTTTCTCCATAGTGTTTGGACAAATCACCTTCTTCGGATTCTCTAAACCATAGTCCTCCTGGGTAGTAATGCGGATTAATCTGAAATGGCACCAAACCTAGGGTTTCGAAAGAGGGTACCATCGTTATTGGCATGTCATTGGTTGTCTGCATTGTTGGACATGCAACATTGGCCCCCGCACTCACGCCAGCGTAGGGCTTTTCTCCGGCGATCACCGACTCCCTGATGGGGCCTATCAGTCCCCGCTGATGCAGTTCCCTGACAAGAAGCCAAGTATTTCCACCTCCAACATAGATTCCATCCATATCATCCAATGCAGATACCGGATCATCGAATCGATGAATTCCGATTAGGTCAACCTCCCCTCCTGCAAACTCCCTCATCCTCTCTGTGTAGGAGTCATGGTTATTGGAAGCGTATGGAACAAAAGCAACTCTTTCACACTCAGAGAAGTTCTCACTGATTAATCTCCTATACGTAGATCTTCTCTCATCAGTGCCTATTCCACCACTGCCTAGGAGTAACTTCACAATAATCACCTAGACGTAGAAATCACTTGTCTGAGTCGGCTCTTCTAATCCCATCGCCTCCTCTAAAGAGCTCGAGACCTCGTAGCTTTCCATTAATTTTCTAGCAATCTCTTCCGTAGAGTCCATATCCAAATCAAGCGGCAAATCCAATCCAGTCTCAATCCAATTAGCCAGTCTACTAGCTGCTAAAACATCTGTAGTGGAGCCCACGGTTTCTGCTACAAGGGCAAAGGTGTTTACCCCAAAAAGAGGGGACATGGAGACAAGTAGCCCTGCTACTCCAATCATTCCGGCCTCCGGCCTCTCTTTGCTGACGGGTATGTCATTGTCCTCTAGATCCCTCCTTACATTTTCGTCAGCACAGATGACATGGATCCCCCTATCTTCAGTACCAGAAGCCAAACCCGCCAAGACTAGTAGCATGGGCGTAGAAGAATCAGAGCACATTGTCAAGATCTCCTCCGCAACTTCATTCTGCCCAGATGATGTCATTGGCTGCATCTCCCCTCCAATCACAATAACAGTTTGCCCATCTGGTAGTATCACAGATTTTATCTCCATTCGAGGAGGTCTCATCAGCCCATCTGAATCAAAGGTAGAGTGAGGTGGAAAATCATGATTTAAGATCCAACCTAGGGTTCTTGAGGGATGTTTTTCTACCAATGAATCAACTAAGATTTTACCTACATTTCCGACACCAGGTACAGCCTCCAGAACCGCAGAATGCTCGGGCAGACTATCTCCCACAATCCAGTGTACTCTGCTCCTGTTCATTCCCCTGCCTCCTCATTAGGCGAGGGAAGCGACTCTGCCCACTCATCACTCCCTGCATTCTCTCTCTCACGCCTCCTTTTTCCTTGCGGGTCCTCGGGAGAATACTTGAGCGGAGCCGATGAAACCATCACGTCACCACAAACTTTGCAATTAGGGCCCAAGCCATACGAATCACAGGACTTGCAATACTGCAGTTTGCTTCTTACCATGCCTATCAGGAGTATAGCGGCACCTAGTAGTCAATGAACCATCCGGAAGCTTGGCGTCGTCAAGTGCGGTCTATTGATAGAGATCCATCCACCGTGGACATACTTTTCTTGACAGCGTCAACAGCGGATTCCCATACTGACTCAGCAGCTTGATAGTCGGGCGCCCTGATATCTATTCGATAGTTAGGGGCGCCATCGTAATGGCAAGAAAGTGTGACCTCTTCTAATCCTTCAGCACAAGCCTCAGCGTCTAGCAAAGCATCCCTTATTGCATAGACTCCCTCTTCGCCCCAAACCTGAATCTCTAAAACACCCCTAATTTCGACGAATGGGGGAATGATGTTTTCCATTGCCAGAGATGTAACTACGTCCGTCCAATCTCCTTCAAATCCCGCATCAGTAAGGGCACTCTCACTAATTGCGCACTCTTCTAGAGCGCCATACAGGGTTCCGAACGTCTCGATCATTGAATTGGAAATTTCCGTACTCTTGTTATCGTCCCAACCCACTCTCTCAGAGGCCACTCTCATTATCTGATTGGCCCGTTCTTCGTTTTTCCAGGCCTGAACAGTATCACGCCTCCGTTCCTCTGAGACACTTTTCAGAGAGAGCTCAACTCTCTTCCTATCTTTCTTGACCTGAATTACCTTGGCAACGACCCTCTGTCCCTCTCTGACATGAGCTCTGATATTTCGAACCCATCCCGCGGCAATTTCACCGACAAACACGAATCCCTCTCTGCCCTCATAGGAATCTAGGCCCAAGTATGCACCATTCTGCTTTATGTCCTTGACAGTGCATATCAGAAGATCACCTTCTTCAGGCCACTCTTCATCAATTTCAGTCATCTAATGCCCCCTTCACTCGAGGACATCAACAACGGTACTTCCTGAGAGAACGGCCTTTCCGCCCCTCGGGATAGCAAGCGTAGAACCACAAACTGAGCACATGATCTCAGTTGACGCCCGATCAAAAACAATCGACTCTGCCCCGCAGTCTCTACAACTAACTCTCAGAAACTTACCAGACATTCTAATCCTCACTTATCAACTAGCTCGAACTTTCGAGCCCTCTTTCCTCTCGGGGAATGAGCCTTCCCCGTTTCGCTACATCTGTAAACCAGATTGACCCTCTTTGTTGGCTTCTCGCCTGATGGCTTCGGCCTTGGGAATCCTCTGTAACCCGATGTAACCTTACGGAATCTTCTCTGACCCCACTTCAACTCGCTGGCGCGCCTCTTCTTGACTCGCTCGACGGTGTGCTCGGTGTGCTTGCCTGCGGCAGGACTGTATCTCTTCACCTTCCTTGGCATCTTCACCATAATTTGCACCTCGTTGCCTAGTAGCGAGGCGGGCGACCGATGGCCTGTTTATGAAGTCTATCGAGAGAAATACCCTCAGCAAATTAATGAGTTTGCCTCGTCCGAAACAAAATCAACAATAATCGCCTTCTACTCCGAGGCCTGTGACTGATTGGTGGTTACAGTGGTGGATTGCCCTTTTTCTCATCATTTCAGGCTATTTTATGTCTAGGATGGGGCCCGCTTTCGAAAGATCGAAACTCGGCGGTTTGATATTCTTATTTGGCCTATTTTTGGCCCTCTTTCCTCCAGGGGGGTTGATGGGCCCAGAAGCCGCGGCATCAGAATCACTCAGGGCCACCCTTTCTTGGGCAATACCCGGGGCATTGGGGTTATTCATTGCCGCATCAGGTGCGCCGATTTACTATGTTTCAAACCTTCCAAGACTTATTTTGGGCTGGATCCTATCATTGTACTCGCTGAGTGTGATGATCGTGGAATGGAATCCCAACACGGGAATGCTTGCCACTACTGTCTCGTCCGCTGCAGGGGTATTAGTAACGGTCCTGATATATCTTTACTCGATACGGCTAACAGAATCTATGGGCCAAGGCGATGGCGTTACAAAACCTCTTGAGGATGACGAGATAGAGCACGTCTCGAAAATTCTTTTGGCAAATTTGGACGAGGGGGGCTTACAGTAAATGAGCGAGCTACTCACATTATTTTTTGGCTCGATGGCCTTGTCAGCCATTGTGATAGTTATCCACATGATTTCTGCATTTCATCCCTACCACAGGCCGACACCGACTCTTGTGGCATCTCTACTGATACTCTCGCTGGCAGTCTATGCCATGTCAATGATAAATGGAGAGATGAGTTACATGGAGATAATCAGAAAGTCAGTCTCAGAATCAATCTTGTCATTGCTGAATATTCTGCCCCTGATTTACATCTCCATTGCAATTATTCTTGCTAGGGTGTCGGTCTCACAGAGAAAATCAGGCCCCGTCTAGCTTTACTGAATCCCAATTCACAGAGGGGAACGCTGATAACACCCATTCCGGTCGCAGCGCCGTCCAATAGGTGGTTCGTATGTCAAAGGGTACTCCAAGTATGGGAAAAAGGCAGAAGTCTACACACATAAGGTGTAGGAGGTGCGGAAGGCACTCGTTCCACAAGACCAAGGGAGTCTGTTCAAGTTGTGGCTACGGTCAGACTGCCAAGCTAAGGAAGTATAGATGGAGCAAAAGGAATCGCTCCATGGGCAGCAAGTAATTTCACGAAAGGGCTAAGTCCCTCGTCCTCGAGCGGTGTTTGGTAGCCGATGTGCGGGATCATCGGAATTTTGGCTCATCCCGATTCTCAAGTCGCCCAATCGCTCTATGATGGATTGTTGGTGCTCCAACACAGGGGGCAAGATGCAGCGGGAATTGTAACAAGTGATCGTGAGAATATTTCTCATAGGAGGGCCAACGGACTAGTGAGGGACGTCTTCAGGTCAAAGCACTCAGAGTCTCTCCGAGGCTCCATGGGCCTGGGGCATGTTAGGTACCCGACTGCAGGTTCGAGCTCTGTCGCAGAAGCCCAGCCATTCTACACGAATACCCCGTTCGGAGTTAGCTTGGCACACAATGGCAATCTGAATAACACTTCAGATATTATCTCCGGGCTTCTGGAGTATGATCATAGGAGGATAAATACAAGTTCAGATTCAGAGGCTTTACTGAATCTCTTCGCCGCAGAAATCCAAAGATCACTGAACGGAAGGCCTGGTGGACTAGATTCACTCTCCAATGAAGATATTTTCAGAGCAGTGGAAAGACTACACCTCAGAGCAGAAGGAAGCTACAGTGTAGTGGCCATGATAACGGGATGGGGAATAGTTGCATTCAGGGACCCGAATGGAATTCGGCCGCTTTCAATGGGGAGTCGTGTCGTAGAAGGATTCACTGAGAGGTTATTTTCATCGGAGAGTGTAGTATGCGATACATTAGGTTTCAAACATGACGGCGACGTACCTCCAGGTGAAGCCATTGTTGCGAGGATGGATGGAACCATGTCTTCAAAGCAGTGCTCTAGCGATGTGTTGCATAGTCCCTGCATTTTTGAGCATGTATACTTCGCTAGGCCAGACTCAGTAATAGATGGCATTTCAGTTCACTCTTCTAGGATAAGAATGGGTGCTGCATTGGCAAGACGAATCACAGAAGAGTTTCCTGATCATGGCATAGAGTCAGTTGTTGCTGTCCCCGATAGTGGAAGAATTGCAGCACTGGAACTGGCCAGAGTTTTGGGCATCCCTTACAGAGAAGGATTCGTCAAGAACAGATACATTGGCAGAACTTTCATAATGCCAGGACAGACAGTCAGAAAAGACTCGGTAAGGAAGAAGCTAAACACAATTGAGGAGGAATTTTCAGGTAAGGTAGTACTCATAGTGGACGATAGTATAGTCAGAGGAAACACATCCAGAAGAATCGTCACAATGGCCAGAGAAGCAGGTGCAAAGAAGGTGTACTTTGCTTCTTGCTCTCCTCCAATCGTCCATCCAAATGTCTACGGAATAGATATGCCCGCAAAGTCAGAATACGTTGCATATGGAAGAACGATAGAGCAAATCTCCGAAGCTATAGGATCGGACTGGATGATCTATCAAAAATTGGAAGACCTAGTACATGCTTGTAAGGGCGATTCAAAATCTGATTTAGCGACATTTGATTGCTCATGCTTCGATGGAGTCTATGTCACAGGCGGAATAAATGACGAGTATTTGGAAAGAATCGAGAGGATGAGAAGTGACTCGGCCAAGGAAACGGTCTCAATCTGAATATAGTCAATATCAAGCCTACATCCCTCTTCCTATGCATATGGCCAATACCATCGCGGCGTTCTCTGAGATGGTTACGAGCCAAGAAATAGTTTGTGCCACAAAGACACAAAATGGTTTCGCTATTTCATTGTCGAGTAATGAGATCGTGTTTTTGGACGAAGTATGTGAGATTGTATCTAAGCATATTCCCGATGAAGAAATCATAGCACTGAATGATACAGATAGGGGGATATTTGCCGTAAATGTCGAAGGCGATATCATCATGATAAAAAAACATCAGATAGAGAAGATTTTCAGCGGCAACGGATGTAAAGACGCATCATTCTCTAAAGACAAATTTTTCATTTTGCAAGAAAGTAATGAGCTATTTTTGATCGACAATGCAGGGGAGTCAAGATTTTCCACAATCCTCAATGACCCGATAATTATCCATTCCTCTGACCAGGGGGATTATGTTGTCGTGGCTAGTGAGGATGGGTCGTTGACAATATTGGATGATAATTTACAGGTATCTCATCACTCAGTCCCTAGGGATGATGATGTGGAGGTAATTTCCAAAATATCTACCGATGGACTTGGAAAAATCCTTGTTTCGAGGTCTTCATTGGGCTTGGTGGTCGATGAGAGGGCTGTAAATAGAATAGAGCTGTGGGACTTTGAGGAGGGCCTGATTGGAGAGGCCGAGGTGCCATCAAGGATTACTTGTATAACGCCATATCGTGATGGATATGTGGCGGGCTGTTTTGAAGGCGAAATAATACTAATAAAGAGTAATTTACAGGTATCTATAATATCAAAAATGGAATATTCAATTTCAGAAATCTTGGAGTGGGAAGGAGACATAATTGCTTCATATTGGTTTTTTGTTGAAAGACTTAGCCCCTTAGGAAGAAAAATCTGGTCATTCGAGCATCAGAATCTTGTGAAGGGGCTACTCAAACTAGAGAATGACGGAATACTGATTTTCGGTAACAGCGTAAGTACGAATGACAGTAACCACATCACAATTATCCATCCAAATACAGATCCAAAGGAAGACGACATCATCCCCTCTCAGGATTTTGATTCAATCGACTTATCCAATGAGGGACACTCAGGAATGCTCACCGACAATGAGTCTTCTGCTGCATTATCAAGGTCCACGATAGACGGAATCGAGAGCCTGATTTCTGATATCAATGAGCCTATTGAAGACATTACCCACGCAAATGAGCAGGCTAATGAGGACTTGCTACAGTCATTGTCATCAACAGCAAGATCGCTAAACATTCCCCCAGTGGCCAATGCAGGAGAGGATATCACCATGGCCTCCAATGAAGATTCAAAGGCGGATGTTACCCTAGACGGTTCCGGCTCATATGATCCAGATGGCGAGATAGTAGCATGGTCTTGGAGTACCGGAGGCGGAAGGAAGCTGGGGCAATCAAAGATAGTCAGAGTCAGGCTTGTGCCCGGTGTCCACGTTTTTACCCTGAGGGTGACTGACAATATGGGCGCAGAGTCTGAAAGTAGCATGACTGTCAGAATCATATAGCTAAAGATTGGCCAATTCATCCCTCAAAGAAGGCAACGCCTCTTCCCAAGTCGCTACTATCCCATAGTCCGCTACTCCAAAAATAGGTGCGTCTGGATCTTTGTTTATGGCAACTATGTACTTGCTAGAGCGCATCCCTGCTAAGTGCTGTATTGCACCGCTAATTCCCACGGCGATATACAGGGAAGGATTGACCGTCTTTCCTGTCTGCCCGACCTGCATGCTGTGAGGAATCTCGTCCCATGAATCTACAGCAGCTCGGCTTGCCCCAACTGCTGCACCGATGATATCAGCAACCTCATTCAAGTGTGAGAAGTTAGCAGGATCCCCCATTCCTCTCCCTCCAGATATAATGATATCAGCTTCAGAGACATCGAGCCTTTCACCAGCTTTAGCAATGGCTTCTTTCACAGCAACAGATACTTCAGATGAGCTATCCACTGTAACTACCTCTGCACTGCCTCCCAGACTTGCGGCCTCAAAGGCATTCTGCCTGAGGGTAATCACGCACGATCCAGAAGCATTGGAAGTCTCGACAGCTTTCCCTGAGTAAATCGATCGAGTCATCATGAGGCCATTGTCAATTCCAGTAAGATCCTGAACTACCGGAACTCCCATTTTCGAGGCTATCTGAGCAGCTAATTCCCTGCCCGAAGGGGACGAGGAACCCATCACAATGCCGTCGCCACAATGAGGCGTCATTACATGTGACCATGCCCCGCTATCGAAAGAAGAGAAACAATCCCCCTTCAAGGACACTACCTTGGCCACACCTGAAATTTCAGAGGCCTCTTTCTCCCCTATTCCTCCGGGGCACAATACGGTTACCGTGCCTCCCAATGTACTGGCCGCACCAACGAGTTGACTTGTGACCGGATGCAATTCATTCCCATTTGATTCAGCAATTATTGTTATGTCCATCTTCATTCCTCCTAAATTACATTCGCCTCTTCGCGAAGCTTCGCGACAACAGTTGGGACCGATTCCGCCCCCTCGAACTTCTGGCCCGGGGGCTTCTCGGGAGGAGGGGCATGGGAGTTGATCTTCACACCAGATTCTCCAAGATCGACGCCCAGGTCTCCCGCGCTGACGGATTCGATGACCTTCTTCTTGGCCATCATAATTCCCTTAACATTAGGTCTTCGGAGCTCTGTCAGGCCTTTATCGAATGTGAACAGACACGGTTTTGAAACTACAACCCGTTCATCTCCCGAAGAAATCCCCCTCTGTGCAATAAAGCCGTCTCCCTCTATGCCGACCTCAGAGACCATCCCAACGCATGACGCACCAAGTAGACTGGCCACTCCCGGCCCAGTTGACCCAGAGTTTGTGTCTGCAGCTTGCTTACCACACAAGATGATCTCGGCACCGCAGTGCTTGATAGCCGCTGCAAGAATAGACTGAATTTGCGTGCTGTCCATCTCGGAGGTATCTGCCACAACATGCAACATCGAGTCCACCCCTACAGCTGCAGCGTCTGTGAGCATCTTGGAAGACCTAGCTGGACCACAAGTAATAGCTACTAAATCGCCGCCTCCGGCCTCCTTCAACTGAAGTGCATATTCAAGTGCATATTCGTCATAAGGACTGGTAGACCATTTGGCTACCGAACTCTGGTCAACTCGTCCTCCAGATACGGCAATTTTCGCTGTGGTGTCAGGAACTTGCTTCAGTAATACTGCTATTGTCATGTAATCCCTAACGTTGCGACTGTAGATTCGCCTATCAAGATTGACCCACGACAATCTCTTCAAGTTAGCTTAAATCTCTGGTAAATGACTGAATTCCAGTGATGTATCTGCCCAAAATTAGATTGTGAATATCATGAGTTCCCTCGTACGTCTTTACAGACTCCAGATTCGCCATATGCCTCATTACGGGATATTCATCAAGTATTCCGTTTGCTCCATGGATGTCTCTCGCCACCCTCGCAATCTCCAATGCAATATCGACATTATTCATCTTTGCAAGTGAGATATGCTCCGGAATCCAATCTCCCGCATCCTTCTTTTGAGAAAGATGGTATGCCAGCAGCTGAGCTTTGGTTATCTCCCTGAGCATCCAAGACAATTTATTCTGAACGAGCTGGTAAGAAGCTATTGGGTGATCGAATTGAATTCTGCTGAGAGAATACTCCTTAGCCGAATCAAAACAGGCCTGGGCAGCGCCTATCGCTCCCCAAGAAATGCCATATCTGGCATTATTTAGACAAGAGAACGGACCTCTCAGACCCTTCACCCCTGGAAGGATCCTATCCTTGGGTATCTTGCAGTCTTGGAATACCAACTCACTTGTTACAGATGCCTTGAGAGAATGTTTACCCTTCATCTCAGGGGCAGAGAAACCTTCATCCTCGTCCTCGACAATGAATCCTCTGATCACTCCATCCAACTTGGCCCAGACCACAGCTACTTTGGCAATGGACCCATTGGTAATCCACATCTTCGCACCATTCAAGAGGTAGTGATCGCCCATGTCCTCGGCTCTTGTTATCATATCTCCCGGGTTAGAGCCGTAATCAGGCTCAGTAAGGCCAAAGCAGCCAATCCATTCTCCACTGGCCATTTTTGGGAGATAGTGATTCTTTTGTTCTTCGGATCCAAAATCCCAAATCGGGTACATGGCCAAAGAACCCTGGACAGACGCAAAGGAACGGAGGCCACTGTCCCCTCTTTCAAGCTCTCTGCAAATAACCCCATATGCCGCATACGATAAGCCCGGGCACCCATATCCCTTCAAAGGAGCGCCGAGAACACCCATTTCTCCCAAGGTAACTCGCCACTCATCGGGGAAAACGCCATCCCTGCATGCATGCTCTATTTTTGGGAGGACTTCATTGTCAACAAAATCTCGTACCATGTCCCTAACCATTCTTTCCTCATCAGTCAGGAGCGAGTCGACATCGTAGAAGTCCAGTGCTTCGAATGGCATATTCTCAGTCACCGCGAGGTACTTTCACTCATCAAGGTATGGAATGAACTATCTCTTTCTTCGTCTCTCTTTGAGCTTCTTGCCCTTGCGACGGATATTACGCTGTTTGCCCTTGCCAATGTCCGATATTGACATAAAAAACGTAATTATCATTCCAGAAATGGCCAATATTACTCCCAATAAAACAATATTTGAAAACATAGAATCTTGACTAGTCTCATTCAAAGGATGGAACGATGCAAAGCTCCCTCTGTCTGTGAGAATCCAACCCGAGTCACTCCCGGTCCCCCATGTATAAACCACTGACTCCCCCGAGAGCTGCACACTTCTTTGGGAAACATCCAAGTTGCCCAACCAAGGATAAGTCGCATTATCCTCCATATCGTGTTCGATAATGCTGAATGGAGCCAATGAGATCAGGAATCTGTTTTCCTCAAGAATCGAAATACCAGTAAAAATTCCATCAATACCAACTATCTCAACTCCACCAACAGTAGACTCTTCAGGATTAGATGGGTCAAGCTCAACAGTTCCTAAGATTTCAGCTGAAATAACTATGCATGAAGGAATCAAATCAGAGCACTCTAAATCAAACCAATTGGTAGAGAAACCCCCTATCCAATTCATTGAATGGTCTCTTTGGATAACTGCGATACCAGAATAGGAAGTCGATACTACGCAAAGTGAAGAGTCCAGTGAACAATCTATCGATGTAATGGGCCCTATGCCTTCGGTTCCATTTAGGGGGTGTATCTCAGATCCGCCATCGCCAGATGACCTGAATCTCCAAATTTCTCCTTCATCGGAGCCAATATATGCCCAAGAACCCGAGGGATTCCAAGTTACGGAAGACAGGTTGTATCCCTCTAATCCATTGTTATCAGCTACAGTCAGTGATTTATCCAGATCCGAGTACCTCAGAATCGTTCCATTATCTCCCACAATTATTGCTGATTTCCCACCGGGATGGAAGCCAGCGTCATTTAGTGACTCCTGCCCGATTGAGGGCATCTCAATAATCTGAGCAGGGTCTTCAGAGGAGAATAAAATCACTTTGGAATCCACTCCGTAAGCAAGGACAAGAGACCTATTTGGACTCAATTCAGCCCCATCCAATCCTAGATCGTCGCCTGAAAATGAGTCTATTCTTTCGATAAAAACTGCTGATTCAGAGGCCGAAAATGTTGTGGCGGCAGAGATAGCAACAATGACGACAAGGAGCTTCACTCTGATGTCCTGCATGATTTCCGATATGCACATCATCTATAGCCCGTTCGTAACTCAAAATGGATGCCTCTCTGATGACAGAATTGAATAGTGTCCCAGTCAGCGCATGGGCATGGAGCGATTCGACGTACGACGAGGGAAGGTAAAGCAAATCGAGGAAGAAGGAGGGTTATCTGCTCTCGCTGGAAGCTTTTTTGACAATATTGAATCCGATGACAGTAGCTCATTTTCTGGATCACATGGAATAATGACATCAATTTCAGGAAGATTCGAGGGAAATGCTTTGATCGTAGACGTAACCAATGTCGCCCCTAACTTCGAAGACCCCGAGGCCATGAAGGTAGCTATGGATGATAGGAAGAGGTGGACTGCATTTCTGGATGAGGCCACGGGATACAACTCGAAGCAACGAGGAGATAAGGCCAAGGAGTGGGCAAAGAAAGCCTCCAAAGCAAAGTCCGCCATTTCTTCTGCACGTCACTTCATGGAGATGTCTGAAACCATAAGTCAGGACAAGAAGGACAAGGCGGAAGAATTAATTTCAGAGATTGAAAGCGCCTTGGAGTCCAATGAAAATACCAAGGCAGCCGGAAGAGCTGAGAAACTGAACAAGCTGTTTAACTAGGTGAAAAAATGTCCAATGAGAGCGACTCATTGCCCGATGAAGCAATCCAAATGAAAGTTGAAAGGATGTTTTCAGGCTGCGAAGAGGTTGTCGGAAAGGAACATGTAGAGAGCGTCCTTTCTGGAAATCCGTCTCATTCAGGAGATGGCAATCTAGTTGCATACATTGGTCTAGAGCCCAGTGGTAAGGCACATCTTGGTTGGCTTTTACTCTCAGGAACCATCAGGAAAATGTTAGACGAGGGAGTTAATGTGATCATCCTTCTTGCAGATTGGCATGCATGGGTAAATGACAAGTTCGGCAGGGACATGGAAAAAATCTCACTTGCAGCGGATTATATGTCAGAGGTTTTCTTATCATTATTGGGGCATCCACAGATCGGAGATGGCCCAGGGCAAATACGATTCATCAGGGCTTCCGAGATTATGGACTCAGGAAAATACTGGGAAAGGGTCCTAAGATGTTCTAAAAATATGAGCTTATCCAGGGTTAGAAGGACATTCAGCATAATGGGGAGGGACGAGGACTCCTCCGACCACGACCTCTCAGCATTCTTTTACCCAGCTCTTCAGGCAGCTGATATATTCGAGCTTGAGGTCGATATCGCTTTCGGAGGCATGGACCAGAGAAAGGCGCACATGTACATGAGAGAGGTCGCGGACAGAAATAGTTGGATAAAACCCACTTGCATTCACACTCCGATGCTTTCCGGACTAAAAGGACCAGGGGGCAGAATGGACTCATTTGATCATAAGATGTCGAAATCAGATCCAAATAACGCCGTTATTCTTCACGACACTAAAGAAATACTACAAAAAAAGATGAAGAAGGCATTTCTTGAAGTCGGAAACAGATCTTCAGCCATCTTCGAGATAACTGAACATATCATAATTCCAATCTTAGGGGAAATATCAATCACGCCAGATCCAAAATATGGGGAGCCGTCCAATTTTTCTAATTGCCAAAAGTTCGTAGACGCGGTTTCAGATGGAACTGTACACCCTCTGGATGCCAAGATAGCTGTAGCGGACTCATTATCGGAAATCCTGATGCCTCTGTCAGAATATTTCCAAGATAATCCTGAAATTATTGAAATCATGGATTCTATAGCCGCAAAGAGCTGAGCCTTACATTTTCGCCTTTTTGCTGGAATTATCAGGGACAGGTATCATAACCCCCATTGCCACGCGAGGTCGGTGAAATAATGTCAGATGTTGGTATAGATGATATCGCAATTCACTTCCCTCGACTGTACTTCGATATGAGGGATTTTGCAGATTTTAGGGGCGCGGACTTTGGAAAGCTCAACAAGGGACTGGGCCTCTCAGCAATGGCGATACCCGATGTTCATGAAGATACGGCAACAATGGGGGCAAACGCCGCATCTAGACTTATTGATAGGAATGAGATAGACCCAAATAAAATCGGCCGAATTTACCTCGGTACAGAATCTGCTCTTGATGGCGCGAAGCCGACTGCCACCTACATTATGGACATGCTAGAGCAAAGATACTCGACCAAGTATGGCGATAATTGCTTCAGGAACTGCGATGTTGTTGATCTGACATTTGCTTGCATAGGGGCAGTTGATGCTATGCACAATACTCTAGACTGGGTAGCCAGGGGGGGCGAGGAAAAAGATAGAATCGGAATAGTGGTGTTCGCTGATAATGCCAAGTATGATCTTGAATCCAGTGGAGAGTACACTCAAGGAGCTGGAGGGGGCGCGATCCTGATCCGTCACAATCCAAGACTTCTCACAATTCCAGATATATGGGGAGTTTCAACTATGCCAGTACACGACTTCTTCAAACCTAGAAGGGAAGTTAATACAAGGATGATTGTTGAGAATGTGTTGGACGTGGCCAGAGAGAGCGGAGAGAGAATAAAGGAGGGTCTCGCCGAGAAGATTCTCAAGTACTTGCCAAAATCATCCAAGAAAGACGATATCATGTTTGAAAATGAGAAGTTGATGATCCACAAGGACATGCCAGTCTTCGATGGCCAATTCTCAAATCGATGCTATTCAGAATCAGTAAAAACTGCATTCATAAATTTCAGATCTAAAGCCATTGTAGATGGAAGGTATAATCCCGAAGAAGATGAGATCCTCACGGAGCAATGGATGAGGATAATAGTACATCTCCCGTATGCGTTTCAGGGGAAGAGGATGTTCCCAGATGTCTTCAGGCACGATCGGAGGGAACTCCCAGTTTGGGATTCCATAACTGAGGAGATCGGACCTGAGCCGCTTCCCCAAGATTTTCCACAGACTTCAGAAGGAATTGAGGAATTTGAACGTGCAAATGATCTCTACAGGAGACTAATATCCAAGACAGATGAGTTCAAGATATTCGCAGAGCAAAGAATCGAAAAAACTCAGAGGGCATCTAGTTTGATTGGAAATCAGTATACTGGTTCCATCTTCCTGGCCTTAATGTCCACAATGGAAAGTGACTATTTGGATGGAACTGAAATGAACGGTAAGAAGGTCGGCCTTTGTGGATACGGGTCAGGGGCTAAGGCGAAGGTCTTCGAAGGAGAGGTCCAAGAACAGTGGAAAGAAATCTCATCTCGCTTCGAACTGTTCGAGAGACTCTCTAAGAGGACCCCAATCGATAAAACAATTTACGAGTCACTTCACAGGGGCACTAGAAAAGACTCTGTAGTATCTCCAAATGCGGAGTTTGCATTGATTGGAATTGGCGCAGAGGGAGATCTGGAAGGCCAGAGAAGGTATGCTTGGGTCGAATAGGATCATCAAGGCTTTATCGCGCGATTGATTACAATCCTCTGAACTTCCTGAGTGCCTTCATAGATCTGCGTTATCTTGGCATCTCTGAAGAATCTCTCAACAGGGAAATCTGTCGTATACCCATACCCTCCAAGAACTTGAACGGCCCTTTCTGAGACCCACATGGCAGTATCACCCGCGAATAATTTAGCCATACTGGCCTCCTTTGTGTGCCTTGTACCGCCTTCTTCGTAATGCTTCTGCTTAGCCCATGCCGCTTTGTAAACCATCATTCTCGATGCTTCTATCTGGGTAGCCATATCTGCAAGAATGTTACCAACACTTTGATGGTATGAGATCGGCTTCCCAAATGTCTGCCTCTCATAAGAATAATTCAGAGCCGATTCGTATGCTCCCTGTGAAATTCCAAGTGCCTGTGCAGCTATTCCGATCCTGGAATTATCCAACGCGTTCATGGCTATGGGAAAACCTTCTCCCGGCTCCCTTAGAACATTCTCAACAGGAACCATACAATCCTTGAGCAGAAGCGAGCATGTATCTGACGATCTAATCCCTAGCTTATCCTCCTTCTTCCCAACTGAGAATCCCTCAAATCCTTTCTCGACAATGAATGCGGTAGTTCCGCCATGCTTCTTCACACCATATTCTGGATGATCAACATCCTTGGCAAAAAGAACGTATATGTCAGCACTAGATCCATTTGTAACCCACATTTTTTCACCGTTGAGAATGTAATGCCGCCCGTCTTCACTAAGCTTAGCTTTGCAAGACATTGCTGCGGCATCTGTCCCAGATCCAGCTTCAGAAAGTGAATATGCGCCTATTTCATTTTCTGCCAACCTTGTGAGATACTTACTCTTCTGCTCTTCGCTTCCATGAATCGAAATTGTCTTCGAGCAGAGTCCAACATGAACGCAGTACATCACAGAAAATGAAGGGTCAACTCTTGCCAACTCCTCTACGATAATGGCCTCCGTGATATCGTCTACTGGGCTTCCACCGTATTCCTCTCCAATAGTAATACCTTGCAAGCTAGTTTCACAAAATTTCGCCCATTCATCTAATGGTGGCCGTTGTTCCTGATCTCTAACAAGAGTAGTCGGAAGTAGTACCTCCTCCGCGAAATCTCTTACCATGTTTCGGATCATGTTCTGCTCTTCGGTCTCTTCAAAATTCATGGGCCTCAATACATCCGAAAGGCGGCCCATTGTTAATCTCTCGTCACTCAATTCTCAAATTCACTCAAACGAATAGTTGAAATTAGACATCGGAGGCCGCGGTGCGAGAATCATGGCCGATAGCGACTATGCCGAGTTCAGTATTGCACACGACCGACTTTACACACTTGATCATCTATGGATGCAAGTCCTAGATGAAGACAAGGATGAGGGCACGACTAGTATTAAGATAGGATTGAGCGAGTTTCTAATGGCGGAATTCGGTGAAGTGATTCAGATAGTTCTAGCCAGACCAAGGGATGATAGTGATTTCGAGATCGATGCTGACTCTGGACTTTCCGAAGACGACGATGAAGATGAGAAGCCATCAAAGTCAGATACAATGGGTGCGCAAGTGGATACAGACGAGTTGCTAATAACTGTCACAACGAGGTATGATGGTGAATTCGATAGAATGCTAATCAATGCCCCTATATCTTGCACAATTATGGAGCTAAATGGGCATGTTGAGGACAACCCAGACATAGCAAACGAAGATGCCTATGGAGACGCATGGTGCGTAATCGTAAAGACATTCACAGATGATTTTGATGAGGATCAGTTCATGGATAAGGACGAATATTTGGCTATGCTAAATGAACTTCCATGATTATGGCCACTGAAGTTCCCCCCAATCTTCATGATTAGATCCAACCCAGTCAAAATCGGAAAGAAGTGAAAGGACTTCTTCCTCTGTTTTTAGCCCCCGTTCAATTTGTTTTCTGTACAACCAGTCCTTGAGTCTGCCCAGTCTAGGACCAGGGCCAAGTCCTGTTACTTCTGCTAACCTATCGCCCCTAATTAGGGGGGAAATCACCCCTTCTTCATTTTCTAAGCCCTCTAATGAAATTCTAAACTCAATCAAATCGGCCCCGGCCTTATCCAAATAATCCAAAATCAACCCTCTTCTAATTTCGGGGATTAATGCCTTGAATCTCCTGACTGACTCTATGGATGAATCAACCTTGATAGATCTACAGTCGTGCATCATAGATATCTCAGCAAGTTCCCTTTTGGAAAGCACTAGCAATTTCCTCAGTGTTTCAGAAAGAGATCCACTGGAAATATTTTGTTTCCTGAATAATAAGGCCAGATTAACTAAGTGATTGCCAGAGAGTTTGGTCGGAATATCTATTTTATGACCCTCAAAGACTTGGTCTAAAACCCCCAGAGAACTCATCTTTAGGACTATCTGATGAGTATTTTCACCAGTAAGAATTTTTGAAATCTCAACCCCAATTCTCTCTTTTGATACTCCTGATAGGAAATCCCCGGCCTGTCTGATTCCCGCCTCGAGAGATTCGTCCATCTCCCTCATCCCTGAAGTTCCAGCATCCAGAAATCTGAAAGCCCTCAGTACCCTTAAGCCATCTTCACTGAATCTCCGTTCAGCAGATCCCACAGTTTTCAGCACACCATTGGATAAGTCAGTTAATCCGCCATATGGGTCTATCAGATTTCCATCGACATCCACCGCCATGGAATTAATGGTGAAATCCCTCCTGCTAAGATCCTCCAAAATACTCTCATCTCCATCTCCCCCTTCAAGAAAAGTTACCCTTTCCGGCCTCCTCCTGTCAAGATAGCCGTCCTCGCTTCTCAAAGTGGTAACTTGCATATCTTCTTCCGGATCAAATTCACCACTATCCGCCCTAATTATTACAGTCCCGAAGCTAGCACCGACCATTATCGACCTAGGGAAAATAGACTTAATTTGCTCTGGAGTCAGTGTGGTAGCTATGTCCATGTCCTCGGTTTTTACTCCCATCAGTGAGTCTCTGACCCAACCTCCGACAATCCATGCAGACCCCCTGCCTCTCAAGACCTTCAGTACATTCAGGTTAGCTTTTGAAATCGAGGTCAATGCTCGGCTTAGGTTACCTCGCATCAGGTCCTCCATGGCACATGCTGGGGACTACTAGACATCACTCCTTCGATAGAAATTACGATTTTACATGTCATGGGACGAAGTCTTGATGCCTCTTCCCAAAAAGAACTTCATCCGTTTCAGAAACCGGCTCAACCAAGTCAAAACCAACCAATCTGCTGAAAGTAGGCCATAGTTCACTTAACCACTCTGCTTCAGTCATCAGAAGCTCTATCACCGGATGCTCAATAATTTCCTCATCAGTGTAGCTTTCATCGATTTCAGGAAGGCCGGACGGTAAATCTCGGAGGGATTGTACCAATTTTTCAAGCCTGAAAAACTCCTCAGAATCATCGCCCAATATGGATCCGATTAGTTTTAGAGCGTCCTCAAATTCATCCGCAATGAATAATGGGTCCGGAAATGCACTATCGGACTCAGAAATATCCAAAGGCCCGAAAACCACTCCTCCAAGATCAGTTTCATTCCATATATCGCCCTGCCACTCCTTTTTCAGAAGCCGCTGCTGAATTCTGCCTCCGAACGGCCCCAGAACAAATCCTCCTTCTTCAATCAGTAGTTCTATCTGGTGTGGAATCTCCCTCACAGACCCTGTAAATAGTACTCTATCAACATCTCTAACCCATGATGGATCTTCCAATGCCTCTTTTCCTAGGACCCTTATTACTCCATATTGGGATCGCCTCTCAAGAACCGCTGAAGTGTATTGTGAAACCTCCTCATGCGGCTCTATGATGGTAACTCTTCCTGTAGGGCCGCAAATCTTGTCTACGAGCGTGGCCACATAACCTCCTTTTGATCCCATTAATAGGACATGCAGTCCCTCCATCAGCTCCAAGTGATGCAACATTGTTACAATCATGTGAGGTGCAGAGATAGTTTTTGTCGCACCCTTCTCGGTCACAAGAAACGGGACTGGATAGTCTTGCCAGAAACTTTCTAACGGGAAATCAGTAAATTCGGAAGGATCAGTAGACAGAACAGCCTCGACAATGCCCTCACTCATTGGAATCCCAGTTTTTTTGAGCATTTCGATCAAATCTGTAACCCCGGACATGCAAACTCTCAGCACTCCTTTAGCCGCAGTCCATTTGAACACAACGCCCCCCCGGGTAGACAGGGTCCGTGGTCTAGGGGTTATGACGTTGCTCTTACAAAGCGAAGATCGCAGGTTCAATTCCTGCCGGACCCACCAATAATTTTCCAATTAATCTTTCAATTGGCAGTATCTCATTTCACATCAGATTCAAAAGGTAACGACCTAAGGGCAATGTGTGGTCGAAGAGACCGCTGGACTCGCGTCCCGCGTAGCAAGAAGGCTCAGGAAGAGAGACTGGGTCGTGTCTGTTGCTGAATCTTGTACTGGGGGCTTAGTCGCATCTCTGATCACTGACATATCCGGGGCATCGACATGGTTCAACCAGGGTTGGATTACATATTCCAATGAATCAAAGATGAGGGAGTTGGGAGTTGAAAAGTCAGCTTTCGACAGTGGGGATGCAGGTGCTGTATCTCATGAAGTTGCAATTCAGATGGCTCAAGGGGCCAAGTACCAATCTGGATCTGACGTTTCAATAGGGATAACTGGAATTGCTGGGCCAGGCGGTTCGACTGGTGACAAGGAGGTAGGAAGGGTTCATGTCGCTGTAATTGCCGGGGACTATTTTCTCTCAAGAAGGATGGATTTTGGTGACAATGACAGGTTGGACAACAAGAAGTCGTTCGCTGCGTTTGCATTGAGGCTGACATTGGAGGCTTTGGACAGAGTAGACGAAAATGATGCTGTTGTTGAAGAGGTGTTGAGTAAAGATGAAGCTGAGATTTCCTTTGATACTTCTCAGTTAGATCCACTCTCCGAAGAATGGGAAGGCAGTCTGGAGTGGCAGAAAAGCCCTAGGACAGTCGCCGAAGACATCGGCAAAGTAGACCTAGCTTCCTTGACGGATTGGGATGACAAAGAATAATTCAACAATTATTTTGCGATATCATCATGAGGTGACTATCCCCCCTGATGGGCATGGCCTCAGACGATTGGCCTGAAAGACAGCGAATATTGGCTTCTTCAGGTATGCTTGTTATTGGCAGAAAGTCACAAGAGGCCATCCAAGAACTCGAGGATATCCAGCCATTAATTGAAGCTGCTAGGTCTTCCGGAGTGAAAATACTTGATTTCAGAACAGTAAGCGAATTACTAGCCATGTCTACGAAGGTCCAAACAGGTCCAATAGTATCCGATTCTTCCAAAACAGAACAAGTTTCCCTGCCGAGTCCAGATAGCCCTTCTCCAATCGGGAGGACAATAGCGCCTTCCAAATCACTAGAGATGGCCCCGGCTCCGAGGCCACATGGCCTAGATCATTACAGTCTAGTGGATTTTCCAATGGTTGCTACAGATGTAGATTCAGAAATTGAGATACATTTTGACATAACTGGAAACTCAGTAACCGAAGGCAAGATGTCAGATATGAGATCCTGCTTTACAGATCGCCTACAGAGAATAAGGGCGATGATGGTGTCTTCTAATACGCTCCCTAGGAGGCCAGTGCCCGCTTCGGAGGCATGGAGGAATAGGCAACGACACTCAAGCAGGGAATACGAGGTCACCCTAGTTGGATTGGCTACAGATATGAGATGGGCCAAAAGCAAAAATCTGATGTTCGCGGTTGAAGATGAGACGGCTCAGATTAGATGCGTAGTGAAGCCACCCTCAGATGCCTCAGAGGTTCATCCAGCTCTAGATGGCCTGATGGATGACGATGTCGTTGGCGTCAGTGGCTATTTCTTAGTAGGAGAAGGTGATCCGATTTTCTTCGTCCAAGACATCCATCTGCCTCCACTGGGATTCCATTCAAAAACTACATCTGGCGAGGATAGAGCGGTCTCTGCAGCGTTCCTTTCAGACACCCATGTCGGTAGCATGACATTCCTAGGGCCCCAATGGGAGAAAATGATTCAATGGTTCAACAATGACCCACTTGCTCGAACGATCAAATATTTTGTACTAAGCGGAGATGGTGTCGATGGAGTCGGGATTTATCCGGGACAAGATCGCCACCTTTCAATCAAAGATTTATTCAATCAATATTCTGAGCTTGCTAGATTACTAGAGGCACTTCCAGATTGGGTTGATGTGATCATCCTGCCAGGCAATCACGATGCAGTAAGGCCAGCCGAACCACAACCTGCATTGGATCCAGAGGTTCAGCAAGATTACTCAGATGCCACATTTGTAGGCAATCCATGCGACTTTAGCCTGCATGGAGTAAGGGTGCTCTCATACCATGGAAAGAGTATAGATGATTTCGTCGCAACACTCAGGTCTGTCTCATACTCCCAGCCAGAAAGGGCAATGCAAGCAATGCTAGAGAGGAGGCACCTAGCTCCCTCATGGGGCGGCAAAACTCCTCTCTCGCCCGAGCCAGAGGACAATCTTGTAATTTCAAATGTCCCTGATATTTTTGTCACCGGGCATGTCCATGGCCACTTTGTAGGTAATTACAAAGGAACTACAATGGTTCACAGCTCAACATGGCAGAACCAAACAGACTTCCAAAGAATGCTTGGTTTCCAGCCCAAGCCTTGCATCTTAACGGTCGTCAATCTACATACGTATGCAACAGCATCCATCCCATTCGCTTAGTCCGTCGTAGGAAACTCCTCTCCATCAAAAATATAAGGCCAAATTTTTCTTAAGTCCTTGGCCTCTACTATCGGCACTCCGGCATTCTTGAATTCCTCTAATGCCCTGGAACGTGCTGGATTGAATCCAATGAAAGAGGACTCCCCGACTTTCATGGATAGATCCGTACCTGAGTCTCCCACAGATATCATTTCTCCAGTTTCGAAACTATTTATCCTTGCAAGCTTCTCCACCATAATTCCCTTATTATGCGAGTAAACTCTTGTTGGTAGCCCTTTGATAAGATATCCATCTTCATCCCACTCAAAACCATTAGCTGCCCAGTCATCCACCTTCAGCATATTAGCTATCGCACCCACGAACAAATCTACCCCAGATGAGACAATTGCAACATACACACCTCTTCTTTTCAGCTCTTCAATGACATCTCTGGCACCATCAATTAGCCCGATTCCGCTGTAGCACCGGATAATGTCATCCTTGTGAATCTCAGACTGCACGCTCCTCCAAAGGCGTATGTCATGCTCCACAAATTCCTCTTCAGTAATTTTACCATCAAGGAACTTTTCCAAAGTCCTTTTGTGGGCTCCGCCATCGTTTGTATCCGTGCCAAACCTCCTATGGATATTCTGCCATGATGAGCCATTGTCAGTTAGTACTCCATCACAGTCGAAAACCACAGCAGCAACACGACTCATGCTTCTCGGACAAACTCCGACTTAATTTACTATAGTTCGTTCCGATGAATTGATTTCTGAGTGCATCGTAAGATGTCCATGAGCGGACCCCCGGGCGCTGATAGGAGGGCAATAATGGTCAGGGTCCTATTCTTCGGGCCTTTGGCAGAGTCTCTAGGGGAGAGGGAAGTAGAGATCGCGGTGGAATTCGGATCTTCAATAATTGAACTAGTTGAAAGATTGGGGTTACAGGATCTTGTTTCGAGAGGGCTCAGAGTCGCAATAAATAGCAATGTAGTGAGTGATTTGGATTCTGTGATCGAAGATTCATCCGAGATAGCATTCCTTCCTCCTGTTTCTGGTGGATAAGTGGGTCTTTTTCCGAAGCATTCAACCGATATGCCCTCTAGCAGTGTATGATAGAATGGCACTTGGTACAGTCGAAGTCGTTGCTCTCGTTGTTTTTGGAGTACTAATTTTTGGAGTCGACAAGATCCCTAAGCTAGCCAGAAGTGTCGGACTCGCCAAGGGGGAATACCAGAAGGCCGTGAATGAGGTGGCAAGGCCCTCAAAGGCCGAAATAGATCTTGATAGAGGCGGCCAAACCGATGAAGCTCTGTCAGAAGATGAATAGCTAGATCCTCTTCAACTTCAACTTACTTCCACAGTCTATGCATTCACCTAGTAGCCCCTTTCTTTTAGCTGGAGTCTCTGGTGAATCGTATTCTCTTCCGCAGCCTAGGCATTTCAGCTTCCACGTCCAAAACTGAGAAATCCCATCAGAATTCACTGACTCCCATCTTATGCCCATTCTCTCAGCTAAGTTCTGCATGCGGTAGTCATCAGTAACAAGTACGCCCCCCCTCTCATATGCCGTAGCTACCAAATGCAAGTCAGTGACCGATAATCCTCCCATATCTCCAGTTTCCATTGCGAACATCGAAGTGGAGGAAATTGCATCTTGGCTAGGTCCAGAAACTATCACTCCAATGGCATCGATCATGTCTGCCCTACTCGGAGAATGCCTCTCTAGCTCTTGAATCTGTGATTTTACTATCACTGCTCCAGACAATTCTGTTATCGGCCATGAAATTAGGGCCGAAGTATCCACTACAAGCTCATCTATCACACACACGCCACTTGCCATCCACTCATTGGTTTTCCCTTTGATAGTCTACATAAAAACCACTATTTCATACACAATGACTTGGACGAAGGTATGTGAGCATGTTACCCAGTGGATTCTGGGATGTCTGGGATTCCTATGTCCAGTGGGCATTGAATTTAGGATTACCTGGATTGGGAATCCTTTCCTTTACCGAGGCCATAATCCAGCCAATTCCGCCAGAGGCTCTCACATTTCCAATGTTTCTAGATGCGCAGGATGATCCTCTGACAATTTTCCTAATCTGGGCTATTGTCACACTAACCAGTGTCTCTGGAGCACTCGTAGGGTGGTGGCTGGGCAGAATAATTGGGAGGGGTGCTGCTGAGCGATACATTCAGAAAACGCATATTCAAAGACTGGATAATCTGATTTTGAGATATGGTAGTGCTGGGATATTTGTCGCAGCCATATCCCCCATCCCCTACAAGGTCCTTGCATGGGTAGCTGGAATGGGGGAGATGGACAAGGGTCAATTCGTATTCGCGGGTCTTTTTGGCAGAGGGCTAAGATTTGGCATTCAAGCTTTGGCGATTGGAATTTGGGGAGATGAATTGCTTAGGCTACTGGAAAATCCAATTGTTTGGATACTCCTGACACTCATCTCCCTCTTGGCTTTCATACCTGCTAAAAGATGGTGGGACGGACTTCTACAGGAAGACTGACTCATTCACTGCAGACTTTTCACAACCTTTCTACCCGATTTGATTATGTGGGATGCATATCTCCGACAAGCCAGCTCCTGTGGTGTAGTTCGGTCCATCATACCGGGTTTTCATCCCGGCGACCCGGGTTCAAATCCCGGCAGGAGCACCAAAATCAAGTAATTTCGTGTATTTCGATAGGTATCATTCTCCTTGAAGCCTCCATGATTACTACTCTGGTCCACTTGCTTGTTGTTGAGGGGATGGCCAGAATATGGCTGGAAGAACCAAGAATCTTCTCAGTCAATGAATTGGGAGCCTCTGGCCTCCCTCTGTCTTGGAGTCCTATTCTTGGATCATCCCATTCTTCGGAGAATACAGCTATTGGTATAGAATGATTAGTGGCCCATCTTTCAGCTAAGTAGTCAACACCACTTGCCCCGCCTACAATAACTAGGTCGGGATATCCATTAATCCCTATCCAAGAGTCGATAATATTCTCGAAGTTCTCATAGTCATAGTATCTGCTTGAACCCACTACTGCTAGATTGATTATTTCCCCATCTTCGTTCAAATCTCTGCTCCCGAGTCTTTCGACAACGTCCTGTCCCGCACTATCTGTCATGGTATCCAAACAGGGTCTGGAAAAATAAAGCCATTCTAGAAAATAATGTATTTGACGTATAAATTCAAATTTCCATACAATCGATTTGAAAGCCTGAACCCCGACGTCGTATGGGGGTTGTTGACATGGCACTCGACGTAGAATCCATTCGTTCCCAGTTTCCAATACTCCAGAGAACCCTTCCTAATGGTAAGAAACTTGTATACTTCGATAATGCTGCTACATCTCAGAAGCCATTAGCAGTGATCGATGCAATGTCGGACTTCTACAAGAACTACCATGCTAATGCCCATAGGGCTAACCACACCTTGGCTGATGAGTCCACCGCAGCTTTAGAAGGTGCTAGGGACAGGATTTCAAAATTCTTCGGAACTTCAGAGAGTCAGATGATTTACACAGGTAGTGCTACTGAAGCGATGAATCTAGTGGCATATGGTTGGGCTAGATATAACCTGAGCGAAGGAGACGTGGTCGTCACTACTGAGATGGAGCATCATGCAAACATAGTTCCATGGCAAGAGTTGTCCAAGGAGAGGGGAATAGAGCTGAGATATGTCCCAGTAGATACCGAGAAATTTACACTCGACTACGATGCTATGGAAATTGCAGTTGAGGGTGCTTCTCTGGTTTGCGTGGGCCATGTTAGTAATGTCCTCGGCGTAAGGAATGACATCGAGAGAGTAATTCGAATGGCACGATCTCAAGGCGCTAGAATAGCAATAGACAGTGCCCAAGGAGCTCCACACGAGAAGATCAAATTCGATGACCTGGGTGCTGACTTTCTTTCAGTGGCAGCTCACAAGATGGCAGGACCCACTGGAATAGGTTGTCTATTGGTTAGTGAAGAAGCTCTTTCAGAGATGGGGCCATTCTTGACTGGAGGTTCTATCGTCAAGCGGGTTTCTTTGGAAGATACCCTTTTCCAAGAAGGATATGCGATGTTTGAAACTGGTACTCCTAGGATGGCGGAAGCGATCGGGTGGAGGGTCGCAGTTGACTGGCTAGAGGAGAATGTAGATTTTGAAGAGGCCCATAGACATGTACAGAGTATCGCATCATGGATGGCATCAAGAATGCGTGAGATTCCTGGAATTACCGTTTTTGGTTTCCCAGAAAGAGAGGAAGCGATAGGAGTAGTTTCATTCCTGCATGACACCATTCAGGCACAAGATCTCGGATATCTCTTAGATGCTGGCGGATTCGCTGTTAGGACCGGCCATCACTGCGCTCAGCCACTAATGGAAGCCATGGGCGTTGGATCAACAAACAGGGCTTCTGTCTGGATATACAATACCATGGAAGAGGCAGAGGCATTCGTATCTCATTTGGAAGCTATCGTTTCTAGATTCGGCTAAATGCCAGAATTGTGAAATCCTAAACTATGTTCGCACTCACATGGACGATGACAGCCGATGGTCCGAAGAGGTACAAAGAATCGTTGAAAGATTCCAATCTTGTTTCGACACAATGGAGCGTTATGAGCTTCTTTTCGAATACGCAAATTTGCACCCTTCTGTCTTATCTATGGAAGATTGGGATGATGAAAACATGGTCCACGGTTGCCAATCAAGAGCACATGTCGAATGTTCACTCGATGTTGATGGCGGTTTCATCGCCAGAGGGGGGGCTGATGCTCAGATTGTCCAAGGACTGATGGCCATCACCGCAATCGCCGTGAATGGACTTCCTCCTGAAGATGTGGCTCGTCACGATCCGTCTTACGTTGAGGAGATGGGCCTCAGTCAAATCCTCACTCCAAGTAGGGCTAATGGATTCATGAACATGGTGAAGAAGGTGAAAGAAGAGGCCTCAACGTTGATGTGATATTATGTCTGTAGAATCCAGTGTCAGGGAATCTCTCAGATCAGTAGAGGATCCAGAGATGAAAATCTCGGTTATTGAGTTAGGACTGATCTATGACATTAAGGCAGAACAAAGGGAAGATGGCATTCATGTGGAGGTAGATATGACTCTGACAAGTCCCGGTTGCCCTATCGCCCCGGAGCTTATGGCGGCTGTTCACAGGGCAACCGAACAGACAGAGGGAGTTTCCAGCGCCCATGTCAATCTAACTTTCTCCCCACTCTGGGACCCAAAGAAACACGCTTCCGAAGATGCGTTAATAGATATGGGAATTTTCTGACTTTCGCTCACTCATTGTTGCATCTCAGTGGCCCTTACTGTGTTTGACATGAGCATTGCAATTGTCATTGGCCCAACCCCTCCTGGGACAGGAGATAGTGCACCTGCGACCTCTCCAACTTCAGGATGGACATCGCCAGTTAGGTGGTATCCTTTCTCAGAATCGTCATTCACACGATTTACACCTACGTCTATCACTATTGAGCCTGGCTTGACCCAGTCCCGAGTCACCATATTTGAGATTCCCACAGCAGCTATTATCACGTCTGCTTCTCGGCACAAAGTAGCCATATCTGCAGTCCTAGAATGAGCTATGGTAACAGTGGCATCCACTCCTTTCTGCGACAATAAAATTGATTGAGGCATTCCAACAATCCTACTGCGACCAATGACGACCGCCCTTTTCCCTGTTAGGTCAACATCTGCAGACTCTAACATATGCATGACCCCGGCAGGGGTGCATGGCAACAAACCACTAGTATCGCCTTGAACCAAGCGACCCAGATTTTGAGCATGGAATCCATCAACATCCTTTTTCGGGTCGATGAGGTCAGTAATCTTGATCTCATCCATTCCTTCTGGCAGAGGGGACTGGACGAGTATCCCATTCACATCGGGGTCCGAATTCAGCTTCCTCACTGTGCGGACAACTTCTTCAAATTCCACATCAGATGGGACATCTATACGCACGCTTCTAATTCCTAATCTTGCACATGCACGCTCCTTAGCTCTAACATACACATGAGATGCAGGATCATCTCCCACAATCACAACAGCAAGACAAGGAGTTACTCCCAAATCTAGCAAATTAGCTACTCTGACTTTCAGGCCATTCTCAATTTCTCGGGACATTTCTCTGCCGTCAAGTACCGTTGCAGCCATATCGTGCCGTCTGGCTACCGCCCTTTGACCTTGACGTATTTTGGAGCCCCAGGAGGGAGTCGAACCCCCGACCGTCTGATTACAAATCAGATGCTCTACCAGGCTGAGCTACTGAGGCGGCGACCCTTGGAAGGCAAACCACTATTGAAACCTATAGGTCACAATGGGGGACTTTGATGAATAGAGTCCCCTAGCCGAACCATGGTTTCGTCCAGTCGCGGGAACACCAGGGTTAACCTAGCCATATCCGGATGGGCTTGCATCGTCATAGGAAGTGGAATTATTTTGAGTTCCGGAACTTCAGGATTATCACTGGCAATAGCGGCACCGATTTCCATCTCCGGCATAGTACTACTGATGGCGGCAATTGGCATGTCTAACGAAGAAGGAATCAGTATTGAGGAGGTTCACGCTTGGTCTCCAGAAGAGGATTTACTTCCTGATGCAGGAGGTCCGATGTATAGGATCGACACAACTCTGATTGATCCAATCAGGACTACCATATTGTGCGGGAGGTGTGGTAATCTGGAGATGATCGAGGGCCGTCGACCTAGTATGTATAGGTGTGAAATATGTGAAGTAGACTTATGGGAGGAGGAATAAGCCCTCACGGCAGTATCAAGTGGGATAGCCTTCTGGATAGGGTAATGGTCGCTGAATTGAGCAACAACGACAAGGCCATGCTAAAGGCGATGCTTACTGATTGCGATAGGGATTGGACTGTTCAAGAACTACTGGATTTAACGGGCTGGAATGACCAAGTCCATGTTGCAGGGTCAGGAAAATCCCTCAATGAATTGGGCCTAGTAAAAATTACTGAAAATCAAGTCAAGCTCATTTCATTGGATTCAGAGGGCAAGAGGGCATTAGAATTCGGACTCCTGGAGAATAGGATTTGGGATTGGTTTCTTGAGTCAGAAATAGAAGGCCGAACAATGAATAATCTCTTCAAAGCAGGTTTTCAGAGAAACGAAGCGGGTCCCGGCATAGGCCTTCTAAAGTCCATAGGGGTCAATCTTGAATCCGGTAGACTAGTGGCGGCCGATGAAGAAAAAATATCTTCAATCATCTCCAAAAGAGCCGAATTCATCTCGTCGATTTCGACTGAGTCTACTGACTCATCAGATCTAGATCAACAATTAATACAACATTTTTCTGGTAGAAAGGGACTAATATCAATCGAGGAAAGGGTTTCGCGGACATGGGCACTGACCGAAAAGGGAGCAACAGTCGATGTTAGTGAACTATCTCACGTTGAAATGATTGGCGAATTAACGCCCGAACTGTTGAAGGGAGACTCATGGAAGGGAATCAAGTTCAAGCCATTCGACATCAATGCTCCTGCAATAACTCCAACAGGTGGAAGGCCGCATCCAATGCAGGCGCTAATTGAGAGGATCAGGAAGGTGTTCTTGGAAATGGGGTTCTCCGAGATAGAGGGAAATTTCGTACAGTCAGCAGGATGGAACATGGATGCCCTGTACATACCACAGTCACACCCTGCGAGAACCATGCAGGATACGTTCTACCTCTCCAATCCCGAGAGGATAGATGTCGATGAAAGGTATCTGAATTTGTGGTCCAAGGTTCATGAGCATGGACATGATACTGGTAGCAGAGGATGGGGCGGAGTATTCGATAAGGACGAAGCCCAGAAAGGCTTGCTCAGAACACACACAACAGTCAACACTGTCAAGCATATAGCAGAGAATCCAGATGTTCCTTCTCGGGTATTCGGTATTGGCAGAGTTTTCAGACAGGAGACCATCGATAGGACGCATTTACCAGAGTTCCACCAAATAGAGGGAATTATCCACGAAGAAAATGCAAATCTGCCAATGCTCATCACAACTTTGAAGACATTCTATTCCAAAATGGGATATGATGACGTCAGGGTGAGGCCTGCCTACTTCCCTTACACGGAGCCCAGTGTCGAGGTGGATATCCTTTGGAGGGGAGAATGGCTAGAGCTGGGCGGGGCAGGAATTTTCCGTCCAGAGGTTACTGAGCCACTCGGGACCGAATGGCCCGTTTGTGCATGGGGAATGGGCCTTGAGAGGCTTGCCATGTTAGTTCTTGGACTCACTGATATAAGGCAGCTTTATCAGCCCGATTTGGAGAAATTGGGACAGATGCCAATACTCTGACAGATACCACTGCAAGTATCAGTAAGCCTAGCAACTCCCCTCCCGGAGGTTCCGTGGCAATGATATCACCAATAGTGCCAGAGATCTCGGAGGACTGTCCGTTTTGACCTCCTTGGCCACCGCCTCCACAACCGGCAGGAGGAGGCCCTATTCCTGGTCCCCAAGTCTCACCATATCCGGAGCAATCATCATCTCCACCTCCATTATTATCTCCTCTGGCATCATCAATTGAAACCTCTCCCCTGTAGCAATTGATGAAGTAGGGGAATCCAATTTCCCCTTCGCCATTCTCCCAAGTGCTGTGATAGTGATAAATTCCATCTGGATGGTCAGGAGTAGCTCCAAAATGCCCATTGCAAGAATCCAGATCCCCAAGTCCCTGAACATATTCGTAATCTACGATTCCATTGTATCCGGTCTCCCCGTCTTTCAAACGATATGAGGACTTCATTTCTGAAATATTCCCCTCTTCATCCCATCCAACGAATCCATAAATGGGATACCCATCGAATGCGAATCCAATAATTTCGGAATGTCTCGAGAGTGTTCGAGAAGAGTTGATACTGTAGTCCATCCATGTTTGATTAGTTTCCTCGTCTGGATGCCAGTGGGCGCAGTTAGCGTCTGCATGGTAGTGGTACGCCCCTCCAGGACCTGAATGGCCGTGACAGATTCCCAACCAAATGTGTTGCCTGTCTTCATCATAGGCACCCTCATGTCCAGCAACTGCATCTCCACCAGGGCCATCTTCAGGCCCGAAAATTGGAACCCCATTCACCGAGAAGGCCACAGAATCTCGCTCTGGAGCCATAGTGCAACCATCTGTTGAAATGGAAGGTTCACAACCTGTCTGATTAATTGGGGTGAGTGGGATAGTCCATTCAAGGTTCTGCTCACTCGTGCAGCAACCAGGTCCAGACTCTAGGTCATGGTTGGGTATCCCATTAGACTGAATTACTATTTCCGACTCACCTATCTCAAAACTCAGTTGACAAATATGATTGTCAGACTCAGTGGTATTGTAGTCATCTACCGGACTCACTTGTTCGGTCGAGTCACAGAGAAGCACCTTCTCCCACCAAGCCTTGGAACCGGTGCTATTGTCCACTGGTTCTTCGTCATATAAGCAGGATCCATCATCTTCGGTGGCATCCTCATCATAATTCAATGCGTTTTGATCCATGCATCCCAGTACTGGCTCCGGCTCAGTCTCGTATTCACAGGAGCCATCATCCTCTTCGGCATCATCATTGTAGTTGGTCGCCTCTGAATCAGTACAGCCAGTAACTATTTCCTGAACTACTGTAATTTTCGTAGTTACCACAGAGGAAGTCTCGGTCCAAAGGCCGCATGTTGCTTCCATAGAAATCGTGGTATTTTCTTGAATGTTGGAGAGCTCCAATTCGAAACTACCAGTATCGGAGATTGGCAGCCCAAGGCTGGACTCCGAAATATCCCCTGAGGACCACCTAAGGGAGCAGGTGTCAACATAGTCATGGATGACAATACCGGAAATTGGTGCCGTCCCTCCTTTTGATATCTCCAGTGTCTCAGGGGTAATAGAGACGGCTGTATTACTCTCAGAGGGATGATTGATTGAGAATACCTTGATGAATGTAGAATCCTGTCCAAGACTATCTGTGGCTACAACACTAACTACGTGACTTCCAACATCGAGATGCGAGATATCTAGAGATGCATTTCCATTAGAATCTAGATCATTATTCACCTGCTCATCATTCAATGTAATTAGTAGGGACAGGCCTCCCATTTCCTCATCAAATACTGTAATATTAATGGTTCCTAATTCCCCCATTATCATCGAATCGGGAACATCTGAATCAATAGTAGGAGCCTTATTTACTCCTTCATCTTCTATCCCAAAGAATAGTATCCCAGTCATCACACTAGTTATCATAAGTGCCGCCAGGAATAGTGATCTCGCCGCCCCATTGTCTTCTGCCATGTTGTGATGTATATTCGCTATAGCATATAATTGGAACAGTGCAAATGGGTAAAAAAATCCAAAAAAGTTGTCACTCGTCCACTAGGGTAATCACATCTTGCAAGAAATCATCAGCATCCCAGTGGATTCCCGAATATGCGACCCTCTTCCTCATCTCTTTCCCAACGATGAAAGTTGTTGTAGAATGGCCAACCTCATATTCTCCCAGTGACTGATCATGTGGGTCAGTTGCATCGGATATTTCAGAATCTCCAGAACCTTCGATCACACATGAAAGCCAATCGCTACTAGGTCTTTCATATCCCTCATTGCACATGCAATGAGCGCTTTCCCCTGAGCCCATTATCCACCCATCTCCATTGCAATCGACCCCTGGTGGGGCCAAGCTAAGATTGGAGTTACTCGCAATCCAAGCCAAATGTGTATCTCCGCTGACCTCTATAGATGAGCTAGACGACTCTGATTGATTCCAACTCTCACTTTGTGAGTCCCAGTAGTGCAGAACCCACGACCAATCGCTGTCCGTACTCCAATTGCCTATTGTCCCCTCGCTAATCGGACCATCGCTGACTACGAAGTTCGAACCCGACTCGTTCAGTGAATCGGATATGAACTCTGAGCCGTTCATTCCGAACCCCTTCATATCTATTGTCGAGCTTGTGTTGTCTGGATACAGGACGACCAAACGATTCAGATTATCTTCAGGAGGCTGACTCGCCTCGATATGCTCGTTATCGATAATTACGTTCCATGAACGATAAATCTGTTGAAGTTCAGATGCAGGTCCAGTGAGATGAGGCCATTCATAACCTCTGCTGTCAGTCCACTCCGATAGGTGGTTTATCGTGTCTCTAGCTGGGTCAATTGTCACGGATAGGATCAATACCTCTTCAGATCTATAGCCTAGATTGTCATACACATAATCAAGGTTTGAGGATATTATCAAGCAAATATCCGGGCAGGATGTGTAGACAAAAGCAACCACAATGACCTTGCCTTGATGCTCACTGAGTCTAAAGGCATCACCATCCTGATCGAATAGCGTGAAATCAGGGGCATCTGGGGGGTCCCTGTACTCTATCCCGAGGAACTCAGGGTCTTCTCCTTGACCAAGACATCCAGATGAAAGAAGTAAGAATCCGACGACAAATACGCCAAACCTCATTTTCAAGACCCCTCCTCAATTAGAATCTTGATATCCTCCATTGCAAGTTCTACATTCCAGTCAGTATCTCCCCACCAAACCCTCTGCCTGAGTTGCTTATCCAGAATGATGGTCCCAGTAGTGTGATCGACCCAATAGTCCAGAGGATGATGTTTTACAGAAACATCTCCCTCATCACCTTCTTGCTGAGTTTCAACTCCACATCCATTATTGTCTACTTCCTCTCCTTCTGGAGTGCCCAAGCAAGTATCAAAGCCATCTGAAACCCCATCACCATCCGAATCGGTGGAATATGTCTGAAGTCCAACATCGAACTCTAGCCATACACCCTCTAGATCTTCCACAGAACCTGTAAGATGGGGCCAATGAAGCCCCCTCTGCTCGCTGTAGTTGTGTAATACAGAGCTATTGTCCGTCCATGGGTCTACTGTGATGGTGAGTATCTCCACTGTTTCGCCATAGTCGTCTCCAAGCATATTGGAAAGATAATCCAGATTTGCACTTACTATGGGGCAGATATCCGGACATCGCGTGAATAGAAATGTGACCACAACTACCTTTCCTTGAAACTCAGAGAGCTGGAAAAGCTCACCATTTTGATCTGTCAGAACGAAATCACTAACTGGAACGGGGGGACTAATATCCTCGCCATAAAAAATGTCAGACTCGGAATCTCCCATACAACCTGGTACCAGCAGCGTCAAAACTAGAAATAGGGCCATTTCTTTTTTCATCTCATTTCCTCCTGATGGTGAGGGTAATAATTCCAAGAACTACAACCAATCCAATTGGGGCCATGTATGAGTTCCCAACACTTTCAGATTTATCATTATCTTCAACCTCCCCAAATGAGTATCCAGAAGGGGGGCCAGACTCATTGTGGACATCTTCTAATAAGATCAAGTTGAGGACATTCCACAGACTCGAATTGGAAAAAATCTCGATTTGATAGTTTCCTGCAGACCAGTTCAGAGGATCAAGCCAAAGTCTGCATTCATCCTCAGTATTGGATGAGTTCATACTGGTCGTAATACATTCGAACTCAGGATTTCCATCGGAATCAACATCTAACATTATGCTCCTATTATGGCTCGCTACGTTATAGAAAATCAGAGTGTCATTTTGCACCACTTCCGCAGATTCGGGCTGGAGGGCACCCTCTCTCATGATGAATGAGAACGAGTTTGCACCATGGGCGGAAACCGTGGGCATGAGAAGAACAATCACTAGAAGAACTGTGATTATTCCCCCTCTAGGAGTTCTCATTGGTCACTAGCCTCCGCTGTCCATAGTGGTGGATAATCGTACCTAGAGTCGCGATCTTCATCAAACTGAACTACATACACTCCAGAGACCATCTCTGAGATGAAGACGAAACCTCTGGGGTCATATTGTAGCCCCCAGTCAAAAGGTATCATGCAAGACGCCCAACAATCGGCCATGTCATACCCCAGTTCAGTCGTGGGGTCCTCGATCCAATACGGTCCTGCTGGCAAGTAATAACCCAATGTGTGTGAAGGCGCCAATTCAGAGATTGCCTGGAAACCCCTCTCTGGTTCTGGAACGCCATTCTCCCAGACCAACTCGTCCCAGATGTGGCCATGGTCTGTAATCCAAACTCCAGCATGATAATGGGTCCAGTAGACATGCCCACTCAGTCCAGTATCGCCATTGTGGGGGCTGAAAATATACCCTCCTGGGATGTAGTGATGAGGGTGTGAAGTTCCATCTGGCAGGGTACTCTCGCCTGGTAGCTTCCATTTGGAAACAAGGAAAGGCTGAGTTGGGTCAGTAGTATCGATAGTCCACAAATATCCAGTGTGATTGGTATTGGAGCCGTACTCCGGGGCGATGTAGGTGTAATGCCTCCAATTGACGCCATATGTGGCATCAGAAGGTCCTATACCGCATTGTTCAGGCCATGTTTCAACTGGATCATACTCACTTATGCCGGAGCAAATCAGGTTATCTTGGGGGACCGCGTAGTGAATGTTGTCATTACCATCATTTGCATCTAGCCACACCTCAGGCGCCATGTTTGCATGACCTCCTCCCTCTGGGCCGTACCATCCGGAGTCATCCGTTGGGCACCCAAGCCATCTGCTAGTTTCAGGTGGCCATGAAATCCCCAGTGGGTCAGCAATTTGGGGCGGTTCGGAAACATCGACAAGCCTAAGTCCAGCGCCCCAGTATGACACTGCCAACAATTTTTGTTTGGTAATTGGATGGATGAAGAAAACATTGTCATGATTGAAAATGGACCCCCCACAGGTTGTCTGAGGCTCTGGCGTATACCCTCCCCAACGTATTATCTCCCTACTTGCGTTTTGTTGTTCTTCGTTGTTTGTAGGATTGAGTCCAGCGAAGTCTATCAAGGCATAGAAAATCTGTGTTCCTTTGTAGAATGTCCCACTCGATCCTTCTACCATCTCTGGATAGGGGTCGGCACCGAACAGGAAGAGGTGACAGTCATCTTGCCAAATTGCCGTTGGATTTGCTGGCGTCCAGTCGCAATATACATGCAAATCCTGATTGTGGAATCCAGCGGGCGGGTTATCCCATTCTGCGACCTTTATTGGGCTAGTCTTGTCCCCGACATATATCAGGTCTAGTCGATTTGCACCACTGTTGGCGTCATCATCATTGGGTATGGGGTCCAACTCAGAATTTGTCAGCTCATGATTCACCAAAACCCAGTTGTTATCAGCTGTGACTTTGATGTCTATCATTCTGGCAATTTCCGCGTAATATGTCGACAATAGCCTAATTTCGTTCGGCTTGCTGATATCCAGAATTTCGAATTGATTGTACGATGAGACGTAGGCGAAACATCCTCCCGTGCCGTCCCCATAAATCTCACAGTCATCTAGAAAGTTACCTTCTATGGCTATCTCCGAATTATCCCCGGGGGTTGGGCCGACATTCTTGAATTCATCAAGACATGGCCTACCCGCAACATTGTCTAGGTCTGCCGGCGGCTTAACATTGCCATCACAGTTCAAGTTGTGATAGTCAATCAGCTTGGCATTAGGCGTGGAAAGTCGATGTGCAAGCAAATCATTGTGTGAGTGATTCCCATCCTCTATTTCTGTGACAGGATCTATCCACCAATCTTCTCCATCATCTCCTCCAGAGCCATCCGAGGAAGACAAGCAACCAGATAGTGGGGCCAAAATCATCAAGGAGGTCAATATCCATACCGGACGCACAAACATGAGCCTGCGGACTAAAGGAGACATATCAAATTCCCGCTGTAGCGTTCGGCCCCTAAGGGGCCGATCAAACCGAACCATAGGGCGCATCTATGTCCAGCTGAACAATGTACAATCCACTTGTGATGCACGAGAGATAGGTGTACCCATTATGATATTCCGCTGCCCATAGAAAAGGAGTCCAGCCGAAGTCATAAAATGAACTGTCGAGGGGAGTTCCATCCGCCCCATGTGGAAGGTGATATCCTATTGTAGACAGGCTATGGGCGTCAGTCTTGTTCCCTCCGGTCAAACCCTCGACCATCAAAGTCTCAATATCAATTACCCAGAGTCCGGCGTGATAACTGCTAAGGTAGATCCTACCGTCCCATGCCCCTCCGAAACTATTGTCTGGAAGTCCCGGGAGGCCAGTTTGGAAGATTTGAGTGTCAGCATTATGGGGGCTGAAAAGTAACCACTCCTCTCCTTCAGGGATGTGATGGTCCATTGCGAAAGGAATCTCCCAACCGTGAATTAACCGAGGAAGAAAGCGGAAATTTCCATTATTCATCTCATACGAAGTAGTATCTAATAGGTAACTCATACCTGTACCGACAGTCGTACTAAGTACTTCTGTGGCAACAATAGTGAGGTGCATTTTGCCTGTTGGATAGCCCAAATGACTTGCATCGACCATATCGTCAATCGGTTCAGCGTAGTGAATGTATGAAGCACGTCCCCCATTCTCGTTACTAGTACAGCCACAGTCAATCTCGCCATCCCCGTCAAAATCCTCGAACTCCATCCATTGGCCCACTTCTGGTGCCCTCCAATTACAACCCAATTGCGTACCAAAAGATCCTCTACAAGCAGCAGCAATGGCTAGATATTCTGCCATGTCATTTCCAGGATGAGGGACGTCGGATACATCGAAAATCCTCAATCCTGCTTCCCAATAAGCACCGTAAACAAACGTCCTTCCAAATCTAGGGTCATTGGAATCCTCTCCCGGCCAAGTTTGAACCGTCATGTCATGTATGTATATCCATCCCCCAAGCGTCGACTCCCAGCTAACTTCGGCCTCTCCAACTTTCACTATTCTGGGGAGGTCCCCATATCCAGCGAAGTTTAGGTGGGCAACTGTTATTCCCCCGCATGCATCACCTTGCCCGACATCGCATTGTTCGTAATCAGGGTTGGCCACGAAGATGTACCACTCGTTATCTATCATGTGTGTGTAGAGATTATGCGGGCCACTCGGGTGATCCGCGTCATACCAAGAATCAACCCAGCTCGGATTAGACTTGTCAGTAACATCAACTAGTGTCACGGTAACTTGTGCTGGGTCTTCCCATGAGCCCACATTGGGGTCCGCTGCTCCAGGGTCGACTAATTGATTCTGTACAATCACGTACTCCCTAGCATTGTATTGAAGATACTTCACATCCAAAACCTGTGTGTTGGGGTCATAATATACCCCTGTCACAGTTGTATTTTCAGGATTGGTGACGTCGACAATGTGCATTTCAGACCATCCAGCAATGTAGGCATAGGTCTTACCATCCGGCGAATCGGCTACTTGGACTTCAGCATTTCCCGGCGCGGTTAGGGGGTTGTAACTGATTGGAGCGATATTCTCTGTAAACAAGACATGCTGACTTGCATTTCTGTGGTCATGCCCTTCTGTCTGGATCAAAGGATCGACCAAAGATTCGGATTCCATGTCATTATCTAGTTCATCATTGAATAATAGAAAAGATGTTGAAATTGCAACTGCGATACATGCGAACAACCCAGCCGCAACTAATGATCTTTCCAGGCCCACGGGCTTCGGAAGGAGCAGGTCATGTTGAAGTCATCGCCCCTGCACGCAGGTCCATGCGCGGAGCCGCGGTAGCCACACTAGCATTCTTGGTGATTCTAGCTATGCCCTTTGTGTCAGCACACGAACCCAAAGAATACACGGTTCTGTTGAAAGACGATGGGCCGACCCCCAATGGAATTTCCTCAGGGATTTTAGTTTCATCAGATTCTCTCTTCTTCTATAACGTCGATAAGAGAGAAAATGTGACACATAGGATCCTCATTGATGTTGAAGGAGACGGAGATTTCCAAGGCTTGGACGATATTTCAACTCCTTGGCTTAGTGGCGAATGCCAACTCAATGAGACAGGAGACAGGGTCGATCCCGATTGTCAAGTAACCAACCTACTATTGCTCGACCCATCTAATGGCTTGCTGCCTTCAAATATTTCAATGATCCATCAGATTGATGTCAATGGCACTATCGAGGAGTTTCTCTTTTCAGTCTCTTTCTCAGAAGACACTCACTCAGAGGATCAAGATTTACCAACCGGTCCATCTGAGCAAAGCGATGCAAAACAAGATGGTGAAGATTTGCTGAAAACCTTACTGTTGCTGTCATTAGTAGGCATGTTAGTGCTTATTCCAAGATTCCTAGCTAGTGATAGCTGATGGCCCTACTCAACGGTTGACCTCAATAACCCCTAGCCCTCCCGGGGGGTTAGGGGCGCTTAGCTCAGCTTGGAAGAGCGCCTGGTTTGCAACCAGGCGGCCGGGGGTTCAAATCCCCCAGCGTCCACCATACAACTAAGTCAGAAGAATCATTATTCTATACTTCAATCGCCCTTCTTTCTTGCAATTTTCACGAGCTCAACAATTTCCTTTCTCGCTTCATCACTATCCGATACTTCAGTTTTGAAAGCGATCCTAATGGGCCTCGGACCATTTTCGGTCATTGCGGACATTTCCATCCCATATCTGTCAATACCAGTCATAGTCGCCCCAGTCGTATCTTTCGCCTTACTCATTTCCTTACATATTATGACCATTGCATCCTCATGATCTTCATTCATGTGTTCGATAATTCCGTCCGAGAAGGGCATCAATGGATCTGGCTCAGATGACCGCCAATCATTCTCTCCAACCCATGACATTCTCCCGAATCCACCAATATATCTTACAGATTTCACTTCCAATCTAAAAAAATGAAAATCACCAAAATCAGCATAGAATTTTGCATTTTCATGCTTTCCAATGAATATATCTCGCACTCTCTTTTTCTCACCATCAGGAACGATCTTGCAATCACCAATCAATGTCACTCTACCAAGCGCCAATGGGTTTTCGTCACCGCCTTCAGCAACTAGAAGTGAGGCTTTGGATTCTTTCATCAGATTTTTTGTATGCTCAGCTAATCCGCTAATTAGGAATATCGGATCGCCCGAATCTAGCGCGTAGGTTACGAATGAGCCATATGGATATCCTTTGCCATCGGAGGAAATCGTGCATAATGTCGCAGTCCCAATTTTCTCGGCCAATGTCCTCGCCTGCTCAGCATGTGAGGATGTCGGAACATTCGGATCATACAATAGATCCTGCCTCTGTGAAGGGGTGCCCTTAGGAAGCTGATGTCGGGAGGGGGAATTATCTTCCATTGGCATCTATATCGCCCTCTCCATACGTTTCTCATTATCGCCTACTATCTTTCTCTCATATCCAAACATTTTCTCACTAATCCTTTGTAATTTCATCATTAATGAATATCCTGAGTATTCCATCCTCGTCCACCACTTGCCTACTAGTTACCTCAAATACTAACTCAATATTTTCTGGAGTTAGCACATCTGATGGTTTACCATTGGAGACTATCTTTCCTTCGTGTAAAAGAATTATTCTATCTGAAAACCTCGAAGCTACATTAATATCATGTATTGCTATTAGAGCAGCCTTCCCATTTTCTTCAGAAACTATCTTTCTCAGCTCCTTCATGACTTCTATCTGATTTTTTAAATCAAGGTCACTAGTAGGCTCGTCGAACAAGAAAATATTAGGCTCCTGAGCTACGGCCTTCGCTATTATTACTCTCTGCCTTTCGCCTCCTGAAAGCCTGTCAAATCTCCTAAACGCAAAATCAGTCAATCGCATTTTTTCAATGGTTTTACTCACTATCTTACGGTCTAACTCGCCCACGGACCAATTAATGTATGGCCTCCTGCCAAGAAGTATTACATCGAATACGTCCATAGAGAAGTTACTGGTTATTGATTGTGGGACGTATGACATTTTCTTAGAAGTGGCAATGAGGCCTATTTCTCTTATATCCTCTCCATGAATCATAATCTTCCCTTGATCTGGTTCGAGAATCTTGTTCAGACACTTCAATAAGGTGGATTTACCCGCTCCATTCTTTCCCAAGATGGAAACTATCTCATTTTCCCTTAGAACAAAATCTACAGAATCAATAACCAAGTTATCGCCCCAACTGAATTTCAAATCCTCCACCTTCATGATTTCGCTCATCAGTGGCCCCCCCTATTAGTTAGCAGCAGATAGATGAAAAGTGGCCCTCCTACAACTGAAAGCATCAATCCAACTGGGAGGACCACAGGTGCTATGATGGTCCTCCCGATGGTATCGGCTATCAGCATCAATAAGGCACCAAAAATAGCCGAGCAAGGTATTAACTTACGGTAATCATTTCCTATGATCAGTCTACTCATGTGAGGGGCAGCAAGTCCAACAAATCCAATCATCCCAGTGAAGGAGATAATCAAAGCGGTAAGTAGTGAGGAAAGTACGAGTATTTTTTTCCGCGTGTCAACAGGATCCACTCCCGTTGAAATTGCAAACTCATCTCCGCCTATTGATAGTGAGTTAAGATCCCATGACCATTCGAGAGCTTTAGGAACTAGAAATATGACTACTCCTCCGATTAGCCAAACTTCACGCGAGTCTACTCTGGCCAAGCTACCAAATGACCAATGAGTCAATTGGGAGAGCTCTTCCGCAGTAGCAAAGTATACCATGGTCTGAACTATTGCTCCTGCAATGAATGTAATGGCGATACCAACAAGAATATACGACTCCGCAGTAACTCCTCTTACGCTACCAAGTTTGATTATTATGTAAACGACAAATAGCGCGAAAAAGAACGCATTCAAGACCAGATCAGAACCTACAAACGAAATTACCGGTATGGCCGGGATGATCTCTGTAACTACTGACCAGAGGACTGCTAATAACTCACTTACAAATGTCAAATCGAGGAAAATAGCGAAAGCTGCCCCCAACGCTGCGCCCGAGGCCACTCCCAGTGTCAGGGGAGATACTAGTGGATTTCCCAGCGCGCCTTGCATCAGGGCCCCAGCTACAGCTAATCCGATTCCAGCTATGATTGCAAAAACTACTCTCGGAACTCTATACTCCCATAGGATCAGCCTCTGAATTTCACTCCCTTCTTCTATCTGAAGTAAAATCTTGGCCGTAGTGAGCATGTCAAGGTTGACTGAGGACCCCTGTCCCAATGCGAAAATCGCGATTACGATGGTGCATAATCCGAGAAGGAGAATTTTGACAACGTGGTCACGGTTCTTATCCTCGTATTTACTTGATAGTGAATCCATTATTTCACCCAGATATTTCGTATTCGCATACGAATTTACCAACTCGTTCTATTCCATGATAATCAGTGAAATAAGAATCTAGGTAGCTATCAGGCTCAATGTCCTCAAACAAATCTGGATGTAACATCTTAGCCAAGGTGGGAAGTCCATGAATCATCATAGGGCCCGCAAATTCCCCAGACATAATGGCCATGTTACCGTTAACCACAGCTGCCATTCCGTCAAATCCAGGCCTGTCTGCTATGAATTCCATATGGGATTTACATCTGTCTTCTTCGTCAAAAGAATCAAATCCTATATCAAAAGTTATTCCGTCAAACATTAACATATCTGGATTAGAATCCAAGATAGCTTCCATGTCGACGTGTGTGGTGTGACCAGGTAAGTTTGAGAAAACATTCACCCCTCCCGCCATGTGTATGATGTCATTCCACTGAGAGGTTCCAGTCAGTACCACTGGGTCCCTAGTAAGAGAAGCATGGTGTTCCATTACGATGCTTGGCCTACTTGAGTCATCTATGCTGCCAATCCTCGAGCTTACCATGGCTTCGATTTCATCGAAATTATCGAACAATGATTTCGCTTCTGTCTGCTTTCCGAACAATTCGGCAATAACGCCAATCTCGTACCTAAGATTATCATATTTGTAGAAATCCAAGCCCATCACCTTTATCCCAGCTGGCTCTAGTTTTTCCCGAATCGCATCTGTGTCGACCATCCCGTTAGTAGCGAATACGATATACAAGTCTGGCCTCGAATCAAGTAGTGCCTCGAAGTCAATTTCCGAGTGCGCACTTTTCTGGATCATAGGCGTATCTGCATATTCGGGCCATAGAGTTGATCCATGGAAATCACCCGATACCCCAACGACAATTTCCGAATCAACATTCAGCATTCTCATCACCGTCGCAGCGTATGTGTTGGTTATAGCAACACGATCTGGGGAGCCTGAAAATTTGTGATTTACCCCATTTGAATCAGTAACTTCGATATTGAATTCTGCAGCCTCCATCGTCCCATCTTCAGTAAATTGATAAGCACTAAGGGAAAAGGTGACTATTATCGCGATCTGAATCAACGCTATACTGTATTTCTGCAACTAATCACCCTACTTCTCCTTTCCCTAGGTCTCCCTGTTTTCTGAGAAATACCCCTGTCAACATTGCCAAGAAAACAGAGCCTCCGAAGATCATGACGATGCTAAAATCTCCGCTTTCCGATTCCTCGACAGTCACAAACACGGAATCAGAGTATTCGGAAACCTTTCCAAATGCCATCGTATTTACTCTGATACGATTTAGGCCAATTTCTGAGATTTCAATTATAGCACTGGTCTCCGTACCGTTGTAAGCTTCAATTGTACGGCCATTCTCAGATTGGACGATGACTGAATACCATTCTGACCCCTCAACCACATCCCAACTGAGAGTTATCGAGTCCCCCTCAGTAATTACAGAAGTAGGGGCCCTTACATTCGGTTTCGAGGGAACAAAGTCAACAGTTATCGATAGACTGTCTCCATCAATACTGTAACCATCCATCAGTGCCGAGATAACATAGTTGTATTCCCCATCCAAAGCGTCTGAGAAATCTACTGAGGTTTCTGTACCCTGGTATATTATTGCTCCATTCTCAAATAAACGATACCCCGTCGAACCAGGGTACTCGCCCCATTCGATCGTAAAGTCCATCGTGGCCAAATCAGAATCCTGGGTGATAAATTGGGGTGTCGTCGGAACGTTGTAAGACAACAGCTCATATTCGACCCTCTCCGAATGAGATCCAGACAGCCTGTCTACAATCCTTACCCAATTTTTTACCGAATTATTGTACCAAAGTTCCCAAGAAACGATTCCATCTTCATTATCTATGATTCTGTAATATGTGGTTTCGAAATCCCCTGCTGGCGTGGTGACTAAAACGCCCTCTTCCTTGATGATGGTGTTGAATGTGTCATCATACCCATCGGGATGGCCAGGCACCCCAATCACATTGGTTCTATTGAAGTGAACGAAGATTTCCTGGGATAAACCAAATAATCCCGTTGAAGCTCCATCAGAGTCGGTAAAGTTCCATCCAAGTGTTCCCTCTGTGTAGTAAGATGAAGACTCGGGATCATCTACCCAGTAGGTATGGACGTTTAGGAGATTTTCAGAATCAACCCACCTGTAGGATCTTTCTTCAGGCATCTGATAATCTCCTGTGAGCCTCATTAGAAAGGCCTGTTTTTCTGTTCCGAAGGAATCCATAATCATCTCTGTACCGACCATTGTCATATCGATTTCCCTGATTGTACCGCTCGGGGTGTAATCGACCTTGTAGCCCCAGCTCATTCCAACTCTCCAAAGCTCATCACCCGACTGCGAGGGCAGAAATATTATCCTCAATGATTTGGGATTCAAAGTAGATCCATTCGAATTATTCGCTACGATATTGAACTCGACCATGCCAGGTCCTTCTGGAGTATGTTCAATCGATGTCGCATAACCTCTGTAAATCAGGTTATCTTCATCAACTTCGCCATCATAGATGGAGTAGTAATCAGTGAATTCTCCCCCTTCCCAAGTCAGTGTGATGGGAGATACCGGAATTGTCTGTACGGGCGTTGTGAAGGTAGCATTATCCGGTAGTTCCAACTCAAGCTCGATCGAATGATTTAGCCAGCCTTCTCCCTCAGTAACCAAAACTTGGATTGGAGCGGATACTTCATTCCCGGATTGATGGAATGACAAAATGGAAGTTTCCCCGACATTCATGTTCTGGAGTAGGAAAAAACCATCAGAATTTGTTACCGAAGTCGTATTGCCATCACTCACTGCGATGCCAGCAATCGCTACTCCCGCTGTGTTTGTCACGAAACCATATCTACTGTTTTTGCCTTCATGGAATTCGAAATTATTTAGATTTGGATAACTAACACTGTCCCGTGAACCCCTCTCCATCTTGAAGTGGATGTAGCTCGTCGACTCATCATCGGTATCATGGTGTGCTATCAGCGTGTAGTATGAATTAACATCGTGGGGGCCGAATTCAGACAATCCGTCTTTAGGACTCTTAGTCTCAGAATTTTCGGCCAAACTAACATAGGCATTATCCGACTGAATGATCTGATTGCCTTCATCGTCAAACATCTTGAAAGTAATCCAATTTTTATTCTCATACCAATCTAGTTCTAAGTCTGAATCGATGTTAACCATACGATAAATTACCGTATGTCCATTGTTCATGAAATAGGCTCTGGCAACGTGCTCACCAGTCTCCAGTCCCGAGTATACGTATTCTCCATTGCTTGACCAAATTGAGTCCATCGAATCCACTTTGATTGATGTACTACCAGCAATCTCCCCGGTAGATGTAAGCACAGAGCCATAAATCTGTAATGCCTGTTGATCCTGCTCTTCATCATTGATCTGTCCGTTGAC
>PBZE01000045.1 GCA_002730095.1 Methanobacteriota archaeon
ATCTTCAAAAATCCTCGACGATGAAATCTTTCTCAATGCAACAATACTGTTTAGCTGTACGCCTTCATTTTTCCTCTCTTCTTCAGCTCTTCTACCAGATGAAGAAACATCTGCATGGTTTGACATAAATGCGGCCCAAGTGAGGAATGAAAGGAGCACCACTGCAACAGTAACCAATTGCTGGTTACGGAGAACTAGCCCAAGGAGATAAAGAGCAATAGCCAGTGATGCAAACATCGCTGACTTCCTGCTCCACGCCATCACAAATCCCCTCTCATATCCAGATTAGGACCTCAAACCGTAGGTACTGGAACCTGACGCAGGATATCAGAAACAACTTCCTCATTTTCCAATCCCTTGATTTGGTGTTCTGGCTTCAGGATCAATCTGTGAGATACCGCCAATACTGCAACCGATTTTACATCGTCCGGAGTGATGAAGTCTCTACCACTCATGGCAGCAGCAGCACGACTGGTCTTCAACAGGGCTTGGGATCCACGAGGGGATGAACCAACCAATACCCTTGGATCCTCTCTAGTCCTGGTAACAATCTCGACCATGTACATCCTGACCGCAGGGTCAACATACACTTCTTCGCAGGCCTCTTGCATGGCGACTACTCTAGCTGGATCTGTGATTGTCTCAACTTCAACCGCATCCTTCTTTCTAGCTACACGCCTAGCGAGAATCTCATCCTCATCTGCCCTGTTGGGGTAGCCAACACTCATCTTGAACATGAATCTGTCAAGCTGAGCCTCAGGTAGAGGATATGTCCCCTCCTGCTCGACTGGGTTTTGAGTGGCCATGGTTAGGAAAGGAGCTGGAAGCTTGTGAGTAACAACTCCTATGGTCACCTGCTTCTCTTGCATCGCCTCTAGTAGAGCCGCTTGAGTCTTAGGCGGAGCTCTGTTGATCTCGTCAGAAAGAAGTAGATTACAGAAAATCGGTCCCGGCTTAAATGTGAACTCTCCCTTCTTGGCATCGTAGATATTGGTCCCAGTGATGTCTGCGGGCAACAAATCAGGAGTGAATTGAACTCTCTTAAAGTCACAGCCAAGTGCATCAGCGAATGTATTGGTCATTAGAGTCTTAGCTAATCCCGGATAATCTTCGAAGAGAAGATTTCCATTGGACAGGATGTTGATCAGAACATTGTCAATAACGTGGGATTTTCCAATAATTACCTTCTGTACTTCGGCGCTTATGGCCTCTCCAATCCTCCCAACAGCCTCGAGCTTTTCATTGGATTTCTTTGATCCTCTGGCCTTTGCAGCCTTCTCCTCGTATCCTTTCGATACTGCATCTGCTGGTGGTGCCGGGGGTTTTTCTGCTGGTGGTGGTGCGTTCATACTATTATCTCCAGTTCATCATTACTTTTGTCAATTGTGTTTGCGGTCAGTTTCCGCCTCCCCAGCGTCTAATGGCTTGCATCAGCTCTCTGAGCTCTTTTGGGGAGTATTTTCTTTCTTTAGAATAGGCTAGCTCTACTAGCCTAGGGTTTCCAATCATTGACTGTATCTCAGCAGGCGGCTTGAGTGCCATCTGATCTCTAGTCAGATCATGATGAACCCTAATTTTGGTGAATAAGGCTTGCTGGACTCTTTTCCTGTATTCGCTGGGATTCAACTTGTTAGGCCTCTCGGAGAATCGAGTTAAATCGAAAACATGCCTCCAGTTTTCCTTTTCTGGAACTATCATCATCGCGACCAAGAGTAAGAGTCCGACATTTAGAACGACTAGCCACTTCAGGAATGTGTTGGAAGTTAACAGGACCACGGTGCTCATTGCTTCAACGAATGGGGCTGAGACAACCCCTGTGACGTGCCTGCTTTCATCAAACACAACTTGGAAATTGGAGAAATCTCTGGTCACCTCTCCTGATAACTCCAGATTATCGAACTCCATCATAGAGTGAATGAGGAGTCTGAAGTAGTCTCCATTTCCATTCCACTGGGATCCATCGGTATCCTCGAAGGCGTCATTCCAACAACTCTGGTATGCACCGACTACCTCACAAACTCTTGGAATCCCCTCTCCTTGTGCAACTTCGTCAGTCCACAACATATTCGAGAACGCTTCCGGATCAGAAACGAAGACAATGCTTCCAGTAACCTCGACCTCCGCGGTATTGCCGCCAACAATTGCTTGCCCAGCCCTAACCTTGTCGTACACTTCAATACCAGGGTAATCGGCTCTAATCATTAGCGCCAAATCTCCAGGAGCGGGATTTCTGAAATCACTCGAATCGCCATTTCCAATAAGATCGATGAATGCAGAGGGGGAAGCCTTCGAAATTACGGTGACCTCACGATGATCAGGATCTTTCCTATCCATCTCGGTCTGCTCAAACTTCATTCCCGTAGGTTTTCTGAACATAACCGGAAGTGCACACGAATCATCATACTGAACGATTTCGAAAGAACCGCACCCATCATTTCCAAACTCTGTAGATTCTTCTTCAAGGGTACCAATGCCCCAAACATTCTCCCACGAATACTGGCTTACTCCATCGTCCGTTTCGGTGACATAATATTGATTTTCATCCAATAGCGGGGAATCAAAGTAAGTTACTCCAAACTTCGAGGCGAGCCTATTAGCGTTAGTTCCGTCTGCTGCTACAATGACTTTACCGCCAGACTCAGTAACGAAATCGTAAATCGAGTCTGCCTCGGTCTCGTCGATTGGCTTCTCCGGAGCTATGACCAGTAACATTGTCCTATGGGGGTATTTCCAGTCATTTACAAGCATGGGAGTCGACATAGTGTTCGCGATAGAGTATCCATCATCCTCCTCAAGGCTATCCCTCATGTCCTTCAACTGCGCTAAACCGTCATAATCGCCTTCACTCGAATAAGCCGAGTAATGGGTAGCCTTCCCTACAACGAAAAGCATCGGGAGAATGAGAAGTAATGCAGTCGTGACCCCCAGGGACCATGTGACGTATGTGCCGAATTCCCGACCACCGTCATTGTTATCCAAGGGAATCAACATCCTAACATAGGTTCAATCTAGCACCTACGGTGCTGTGCGGAGTGCGATTGCCCAATTATATGCTTCGGCAAAAAAAAACACTTTTATTGCTCGATATTAACTCAGTGTACTGATTTAGATACGCGAAGTGAAACGTACTAGAGTCGCCTATTTGTCTTCTTAGATGCTGAAAAGAGAATGACAAGAACTGTCAGAAAAATACCCGTATTAGGTAGATTCGAGCTTACAACCTCATCGATCACCTCATCTTCATCTCCCGGATCATCTGGGGATTCCTGATTTACAGGAGGGGGCTCAATAGAAACTCTAACACTGTCCTCAGCGAACTCTGACCCTCCGGAGTTCGTGGCACCATTCGATGAGATCATGACCTCTACGTCGCAGTTTCTCTGGGGGTGACTCTGTGATGCGGCGATAACGATGGGGGAACTGTATATGTTACCTGCCACTATGTCTTTAGTGGTATCAAGATCGTTACTGACTGTAAGTAATGGGCAGTTATCGCTCACTTCAACTGAACCTACCCTGTCCATTACATTACCAAGGTTCTCTACATATACGGCAAGGGTCATTTCAGAACCAGAATTCATTGGCCCTACAGGTTCTGAAATCCTGACCTCCAAGTCATATACGGTTGGAATGATCAGCTCTCCCGTACCGGTTCTAGAGTCAGGAATTGGCTGAGGTACCGAGCCCCTTGACACCAAGAGTGCGGTGATGCTGAATTCTTCAGTAGTTTCTGCTGGATTATCTCTGACGTCAATACCGGATATTGATAGGGAGAATGTTTTGTTATTTCCTGCACCTATGGTTTCTGATTCGGGACCATCAAATGCTCCATCAAAGGGAATGTCGTAGTCAAACTCTACTGTAATAGGGAGAAGCTCATTGTTTGAAACGAAAAAGGTGACAGTAACGAATCCCGAGGAACTCAATTTGAATGGATTGTCTTCATCCTCCAGAGGATACTCAATTCCTAGGTCCCAACCCGGAGGTTCTGGCTGTTGGGAGGTGCCAATCGGGGAAAATAGACAAAGAAAAATGATAGAAGAGAGAATAACCCCGAACCTCAAACTCAGTCCTCCAGTAAGGCACTGCATGCTCTTCTGGTTAGAACTTTGACCATTTTCTTCCGGTATGAAGGAGGATACCAGGTATTCAGTACCGGTTTCACCGATTTTCTTACCGACTCAGATAGATTTGCCACACTCTCTCTGCCTGCCCATCCATCCAATGCGTCCTCTGCCTGCTCTTGATGTAGTACAGGTATGGACTCCAAACCCGTAGTAGCAACACGCAAATCCTCCAAGTGGTTGCCATTTTTCTTCCAAGTAACCGCAACTCCCGCCTCTGGAAAATCCCAACTTTCTCTCTGTCGAAGTTTTTGATAATCGCCCTCCCATTCGAATAGGTCATCGGGGAATGTGATATGCGTGACTATCTCTCCCTCGTTTAGGACATTCCTTGTCATTCCGTCAAGTCTGAAGAATTCACTTATCGGCATTGATCTTGATTCTTCAGGAGACGACAGATGAATTATTGCCCCAAGGCACATCAGTACAGGAGCTAAATCAGCCTGATAAGTTGCCACACAAAGATCATTCTGATTAGGAATTACTCTGCAGTCTGCCCCAGTCCCACAATCGCATTTATGACACCAATCTATCGACTCCCTCCATTCCTCTGTTTGATTAAACCAGAAGCACCTTGTATCGAGACAAATATTCCCTCCTAATGTAGCTGACCTCCGAATCATTACACTGGCTACCTTACTGGCTGCCTGAGAAATCAACGGATGAATCGAATCCGACTCAACTATCTCCTGAAGACTCACCATCGCTCCTATCCTGAGCGGCCCCATTTCATACAGTTCTTCAATTCCAGAAAGTGATATGACATCCTTCTTTGTATTGATGTGCCATTTGTAATTCGGAATAAGATCTGTTCCTCCTGAAATCCAGTCAAACTTCTTCCCTGCTAATGATAATTCAGAGGCCTTGGATAGAGCATCATCCAGAGTACTTGGAGTGTGTAAGTTAAACGGGGGCATCCTCATTCCGAATCCTCCCTATGTCTCCTCTCTGCATGTTTCCAAGCGCTCCCTGCTAACCCTGGATTTTCCAGATACCCCTCTGGAGGTATTACGACAGCGGCCCATCTTGAGTCTTGCTCGTCTCCGGGAACCTCGGGATCCAGCCCAAAAAGTGCTCCATTGTGATATGGACTTGGCTCATCAGTATGACGTCTTTCTTTATCTCTAACTGAGTGTTCAACCGACCTCCCTTCTAGGGTTTCTTGGAGGTCGGATAGCTCAAGTCTGGGAGGAGCGAGGTCCAACGGGTCTCCAATGCCCTCTGACCTGCACCTTCTTTCAATACCCTTGTACAGTCTGTCAGGCGTAATTGGAAGCTCACTAACCCTTACGCCAATAGCATCGTATACGGCGTTCACTACAGCGGGGAGTATTGGGAGTAGGGGCCCCTCTCCGGCTTCCTTAGCTCCGAATGGTCCTTCGGGATCATTGGACTCGACGATAATTGGCATTACCTCAGGCATCTCATGAACTGTCGGTATTTTGTAATCTAAGAAATCAGGATTTAGGAGATGGCCAGTTCTTCCATACTTCATTTCCTCACTGAGTACCTGTCCCATCCCCATGTGGCACGAGCCTATTATTTGCCCCTCAACAGCCAATGGATTGAGCGCCTTACCACAGTCATGTGCCGCCCAAACCTTCTCTACTTTGGTTTGACCAGTTTCAATGTCAACTTCAACCTCGGCCACGTAGGCTGAAAATGAATATGCTGGAGCAAGCCCAGCAGCAGCGCCCTTGTGCGCCCTTCCCATCGGGGGAGTTCGATATGAACCAGAAGAAACTAGAGCGCCCCTGTCCTCTTGTGCCTTGTGTAGGGCCTCTAGGTATGAAACCCCCACTGCAGGGTCACGCTTGTTGAAGATTCGACGATCCCCAATCACTAGTGACTCAATCTTTGCACCGGTGATTTCTCGGGTAGCCTCCAATAGCTCACTTCTTATCTCCATTGCAGCAGATATTGCTGCATTGGCATTCATGAAAGTAACTCTAGATGAGTAAGAACCGAGATCCACGGGAGACGTATCACTCTCTCTACTCCTTACTCTGATCATGTCGAGAGGAAGTCCCAAAACTTCTGCAACCGATTGAGCTACAACGGTATCGGATCCTTGGCCTATGTCTGCAGCGCCAGTATGGACAGTAACTCCCCCATCCATGTCAATCTTGAGATGCACAGTTGCGTGAGGGAATTTGTTGGGGTCCCAGTGAATAGGAAGGCCGCTCCCAGAGATGAAGAATCCACAACCTATTCCGATTCCTTTGCCAAGGGGCATTTTTCTGAATTTTTCATCCCAGCCAGACTCCTTCTTCACTCTCTCAAGACACTCTCTCATGCCAATACTAGTAACTCTAAATCCGGTAATTGTAGCGCTATGAGGGGGGAGCAAATTTGCGAGCCTGAAGTCAATCGGGTCCACGCCTAGCTTTTCCGCTAAATCATCTATTCCAGTTTCTACGGCACATCGGGAATTGACAGCGCCATGCCCTCTCATGGCCCCACTAGCCGGCTTGTTAGTCCACACCCTTGCGCCAGTGTAGTGGAAAGCCCCGATCTCATAGGGAGCGGTATGTAGAACCCCGTTGTAGTAGGTAGTCACATGGCCGAATGAAGCAAACGCGCCACCATCAATCAAAGCATCCGTCTCGATGCCACACAGTCTACCTTCGGAATCAGCATGTAATGACATCGAAATTTTAGATGGATGTCTGCCTCTGTTAACCCAGAAAACCTCTTCTCTATCGAAATTAATTCTGACAGGCCTTCCGATTTTTCGAGCGAGTATGGCTGCACACATCTCATGTGGGAATGGATCCGACTTCCCCCCAAATCCACCTCCAACAAATGTCCTGTACACATTTATCTGATGCATAGGGATGTCTAGGACATCAGCAAGAGCTCTATGCAAGTAGTGTGGCACCTGCTGAGGTGTGTAGAGGGTCAATCTTCCTGAGGGGTCCCAATGAGCTACAACGGCATGAGGCTCTGTGAATCCATGATTCACTCCCGTGAATGTCCAGTCAGATTCATGAGAGGCCACTGAGTTGTCTTTCATTTCCGAAATATTCCCGAACTGCTGGAAAACTCTCTTCTGAACATTCGACTCTCCGATGTGGTATTTACCTCTGTCATGAATTGGATTCTCAGAATTTTCCAGACCCATCTTAATGTCATGAATGGAATCCAAAATTTCGTACTCTACTTCAATCAACCTACATGCCTCTCTTGCAGTGGCCTCGTCTATTGCTGCAACACACGCCACCAAATCGCCAACATGTCTTACTTTCTCTACAGCCATCGCATGCTCATCTTTAGTCACGGGAAGAACTCCGAACTTACTGGGAGCGTCATCTCCAGTAGCAATTCCCAGAACCCCTGGTAATTCCAGTGCCTTACTGATATCAATCGATAGAACCCTGGCATAATGATGAGGACTTCTTAGTATTCTGCCAATCACCTCTCCGGGGAGCCTGATGTCATCGCCGTATTTTGCCTGCCCAGTAACCTTCCAATTACTATCTACAAGAGACGTAGGCTTCCCAATCACTTGGCCACTCACTAGCCTATCATGCCTGTGAGACCCCCAAGGCTGTTTCAGAGAACCTCCCTGAGATTCAGGTATCCTAGAGTAATCCGTAGGTTTCGAGAAACGATCCTTTCCTCCAGAACCCGGCTTTGAGAACGGCAGTTTACCCGGCTGCTGTCTGTATCCTACCATTTCACCTGATTCTGAATTGCTATTATTATCGGTTTTTTTGGTACTACCTGATTTGTCGTCTCCCCCAGACATCTATTCACTTCCTGAGAATCCTGGGTGGGGGTCACTCTTGGAGGAAGTAGAGTCATCGGTCTTTCTACCTGACACCAATATCTCCGAGGCCCTTGAAATAGATTCAACTATCTGTTGGTAACCAGTGCACCTGCATAGGTTGCCTTCAATCGCAGTCTTAATCTCCGCTTCGGTAGGAGAGGGATTTTGTTCCAATAATGCTGCTGAAACAACTAGGAAGCCGGGGGTACAAAATCCACATTGGCTCCCTCCACACTCAGCGAATGTCTGTTGAATAGGATGCAAGTGATGCCCCATCGACAAACCTTCGACAGTAGTAATTTCACTGCCTCTCGCCTCTTGAGCTAGACACAGACAGGAAAGTTTTGGAGTCCCATTAATCATCACACTGCAACATCCACATGTCCCCATGTCGCAACCTCTTTTGGTCCCCAGACTTCCTGCCTGATCCCTGAGAACGTCCAGGAGAATTGCATTGCTATCGATGTAGAAATCGACATTCACGCCATTCACTATCGCATTCCATCTGACCTTATCAGGTCCGGGAACCATGGGTAGGCTGTACTGCACCACATACTCACCAGAACAATCAACGACTTGAGTATTTTGTTTAGAAATCTAGAATCAACGTAAATCCTCTGATACCTTCTTCATGATTTCAAACTCTGCTCTTTTCATATGCTCCCCAAGTGTACTTCTGGCCATGCCAAGTCCTTCAGCGATGTCCTTCAGTTTGATATCTGAGTCTGGGTCAAAGTATCCCATATCTATCGCGTAGGAAATTACTTCCTTCTGCTTGTCCGTCAAACCGTCAGTCCAACCATTCCTTTCCTCCTTCCTGAAAGAATTAACACTAATCTTATCCGGGGGAAGAACCACCCTTAATAGTGAAACAAATCTACTCACAGAGTCCGAAAGTCCAGACAATCTGATTTCCATACCTCTTTGCGAGTCTATCCCATATGGGGGGTAAACTTGAATGTTCGAAAGCTCAATAGCTGATTTAGCAAAGGGATGACTGCAAAGAACTCTCACTACTAACAAATCACCATCTTCTTCAAGGACTTCGATAACCTCCAGCCAACTGATATCAGACAATTCGGAAATTTCTCTTCCTTCCTTTAACCTAATCTCTGCTAGTTGGACAACTCCCTTATCGTTGACGGAAAGATGGCTTAGGACCTCTATACTATCAACAATCTTTAGGATACTCGAGATATCATTAGAGCCATGCAAAGATGAAATGTTCCACCTCACATTAACTCTTCTCATGCCAACTTCTCAGGGAGCATCTCTATTGAAGCCAGCGGTCATGCCGGGCTATGTCCAATAGGCCTCTCTAATTGCCTGATTGGCCTCCATGCACATAACTACGTCAGACGGTCTTTGTTCCATCTCTGGAGATCCCTTAATATGGTCGATAATTGGTTGTACATTGCTTTCATTCACAACACCCCAACCGACTTGGGTGCATGGCGCCAATGGGGAGATTGGCATCGTACCAGACAGTGGGTCCCATGTCGATGACGAGGGATACCAAGCAGACAAGTTCAAAGCGTCTCTCAAATCATCGTTTGTAACATTCATTCCTTCTGCGGATACCAAAAATCCGCCCCTTTTCTCAGGATCGGCTCCAGAAGAATAGTCACCGAAATCCGATCTTAATGTCAGTATAATTTTTGATAGCAGTCCAGCGGTTCTAGGCGTTGCAAATGATGTTCCGGACGTTTCATGATATCCATCAATGTCATCATGGTTCGGAAGTATTTGAGTCCAGTCGGCCGCGATATCTGGATAAGATCCACTCATTGTTTCTTTCTGATCATCCCCCTCTTCGGCGTATCCAGAAATTCCTATGCTCCAAGGCGGACCAGCAGTCGAGTCTTGAACCGCCGGAGACGGTGAGTTATCAGCAGCTCCTGCATGGATCTTTTTATTATCCACCACAGCTATCTTCGTCGCATCTTCAATGCCAGGCACTGGGACAGATCCAATAGGTCCGAAACTGGTCGTGATGATGTCAACAAGTGGCTGATTAGCAGCTGCCAGTACAGCTGCGTCACTGAACCCTTCTACAAAGAAAATTACGGCATCAGGATTGGCATCAAGAACTGCCCCAGTGACCGCAGTCCCATGCCCATCTTGGGGATCGTCCAAAATCGGTATATCTGTCGCATCGTCAGGAGAGGTGCCAATTATTCTCGTACCTCTGAACCAAACAATATCCGAGGAAGTGATGAGGTCCCAACAACTTTCCTTGTCTGCCTCATACCTCTCTTGCCAGGTACCTTCTGTAGAAATGTCACAAATCATAGTAACATTCAATCCATCCAAGAGTGAAGAAGGATATGATCCATTCATGATAAAGTGATTATGATATACGTTGATGCCAGTGTCAATAGGAGCGACAATGGTGTAGGCCCCTAAATCATCTTCACTTATCGGCTCATAAATCTCCGTAATCTCATCAGCCCAAAAGATGCATCCGCTCAGAAGTGGCGTGAATAACATCAATACGACTCCCGCGGTAGTGAATCTCATGGCCTCGGGTCATAGAGGCCTGATTTCATACTTCGTCTAGATTGATCCTCTTTCGAGAGCAAGAATCTCAGCACATATTGCTAGGGCGATCTCTTCGGGAGAATCGGCACCTATTTCGAGACCTATTGGGCATCTGGCTATAGAAATTTCATCATCGGACAAACCTGACTCAAGCGCTGCTCTAGTAAACCCGCCCCACTTAGTTTTCGATCCAATGACCCCAATTCTGGTGCCACTTTTACAAATATTCAGGAGACCTATCAGAAGATCCTGATCCACGGACCAGTCAT
>PBZE01000046.1 GCA_002730095.1 Methanobacteriota archaeon
TCAAGCAGGGGTACCCGAGTGGTCAAAGGGGCTGGGTTTAGGTCCCAGTGCGTAGTGCTTCGCAGGTTCAAATCCTGTCCCCTGCACCACAATGAGACTAGTTCGCCCCATCTTTGATAAGCTGATTAGTAGGGCAAGTCTCATGAACAAGACAACTGCTCTGATTGCCAGTCTTCTGATGATAGCCACTTCCTTGTCTGGTTGTATAACCGAAGAACTAGTCGATGATGTCCTAGGATGCATGGATGAGAACGCAGAGAATTATGATGAGAACGCAACACTGGAGGCATTGGGCGACTGCTTCTACATGGCAAGTGTGGATCAGTTTATGGGGCAGATGAGTGAGATGTCAATCGATGAAATGCTCGATGTAAACCCTAGAGCGGGCTACTCATCAGTAATCGAGATGACCATGGTAGAAGATGAGATGGGTATGGGCGAGATGAACATACACATAGAGGAGCACGTAATGGTCGATCTAGCGAACGACTCCGCAATGGTAAGGACTTACCTCTCAGTCGACCCAATGATGACTGTCGACTACACAGTTATCCAAGTCGGACAGGTAGTCAACATACACTCTCTTGCCAGCGGAATGATGGCCGATGCGGTCTCAAGCAGCACTCAGACAAGAGATGCGGATGGCTCCGTTCTCGACATGGTGCATGCGATGATAGATGGAAGTCCTGCTGAAGGAATTCCAGGCTTGGGAATGGGAGACGACCAACCCGACTCGGACGATGATGACGACATGCCTACCGAAAGTGCCAGCTTCACCTACGACGCATCGACCGGAACACAGACAATGACCATGTCCATGACCGAGGATGGAGCCTCAACAGAGATGACCATCCACTTGGATGAGAACGAGGAATTGGTATCATATGAGATGAACATGGACGATGGAACCAACACCACTGTCATGTCCTACACCGTTATGTGGGGCGATGCGGTAGTAATCGAGGTTGACGAGACACTCCCAAAGACCGCACTTCCAGTTTGGTTCGATGGATTGTCCGAGACTCTGGATGACGGCCACGGAGACGATGACGGAGATGACGGAGATGGCCCCCCTTCCCCAGAGGAAGTCCTGTACATGTTCGACAGTGATGGTGATGGCTACCTGAGCTGGGATGAGTTCTGGTACTCGTGGGGCGATGGCGAAAGTCAGGATGCTCAAGACGATATGATGGGCATTTTCCAGGAAGCAGACACAGACAGCGACGACCTCCTATCCTTGGAGGAGTTGGATTACTTCATTGAGATGGTCGATGACTACGACTCCCATGATGGTGATGAAATGAGTCCAGACATGATACTCGACATGATGGACTACAATGATGACGGATCAGTCAGTTGGACGGAGTTCGACGACTTCATCATCTACGAAGACGGTGGATGGGCTGACGAACAGGAACGTTCCGAGAGTCAAGACGCATTCGACTACTCAGACGCTAACGGAGATGGCTCTCTCGACTACGAGGAGCTCGAACATTGGATTTCCACCATGGGAGACGATGACGACTCAGAAGAGATGTTCCTCTGCGATGATGGCCATGAGGAGATTCCCATGGATTGGGTAAATGACGGCTATGAAGATTGCGAGGACGGTTCCGATGAGTACGATGATGGATCGGATTCCGATAACGAGCCAGACATGTGGATGTGTGACAACGGCGAAGAAATACCCGAGGATTGGGTAAATGACGGCGAAGAAGATTGCGAGGACGGTTCCGATGAGTACGATGATGGGGACTCGGACAACGACGGTCATGAGGCAGGTCCAAGATATGGAGTGGTTGCAGATAACCTTACTTTCACAGCACCTCTTTCCGACTTCGAACTCAGGTTCCTAAATTGCAACGGAGTAGACTCTCTGGACGAGTGCTCATTGGTCGCTTCAGGACTCCTTGAATCAGGAGTGGCAAGCGCACCAGGGGAGGCCAATTGTGTAGAGGGCTGCGATATCATGTTCACATTCATTGACAGTGACATGGACGGAATGGTATCTCCGGGCGATACGCTAGAAATCGGAGACGACTACGGATTCACCGTTGCCATTTACGATACATGGGCAGAAGGATACACTGAAGATTCCCAGGCCTTCGGTCCTAACGTTCCTGGATTTGGAGCACTACTGGGGGCAATAGCCCTAATTGGCGCCTCCATGGCATCCCGAAGAGATTGAGGGATAGTTAGGCCTGAAGTTTCAGGTCGATATCTCAATAGCCTATTGCGGCATCGTAGACTTGTCCATGGCACTCCTATCAATGACCAAACTGAAGAGACATTACGAGACTCCCGCCGGCGTAGTCAAAGCCCTAGACGGAATAGATTTCGAGATAAACGAGGGAGAGAGGGTTCTCCTTCTGGGTCCCTCTGGATCAGGAAAGACCACTCTTCTGAATTGCCTATCAGCATTGGACAGTCCGACCGAGGGGTCCTACATGTTCCTAGGTTCAGAAGTCCCTAGGGGTAACTCAGAGGAAATGACGTCATTCAGGAGAGAAAACATAGGATATGTTTTTCAGTTTTTCAACCTTCTTCAAGATCTCACCGTGATTGAGAATGTGACTCTCATTCAGGAGCTAGCCGGTAATAAGGACAGGTCTAGGGCAGAGGAGCTCCTCAGATTGGTCGGGCTCCATTCCGAAAGAGACAGGTTCCCCGGTGAGATAAGCGGTGGGCAGCAACAGAGGGTAGCAATAGCTAGGAGTATAGCCAAGAGGCCAACCCTTCTCCTCGGCGATGAGCTCACCGGGAATCTAGATACGGAGACCTCCGACAAGGTGATGCAGGTGCTCGTGGAGGCATGCGAGAAGGAGAATATCACATCGGTACTCGTAACTCACGACGAGTCTCTGGTTAGATATGCAACCAGAGTAATCAGAATAGACAGCGGCCGAATAGTCTCGGATGAGAAGACTGGATCCGTCGAGAAAGCACCCATTTCTTGAGGTTGGACAATGTTAGGGCCCTCCAATCTACTCAACAAGAGACTCGCAAGAAGTCTATGGGGGACAAAGCTACGACTGTCCGCAGTAATCGGGATGATATTCGTCGGTGTTTTCGCAGGGATAACATTCGGAGGCTACTCTGCAAATCTAGGGCCTATGTATGACTCGATGTACGAGGATAGTGATACGGGCAGCAATCTAGCGGACATCTGGATTGACAACAAGAGCGCTCTATGGTCTCCCGAACAGGTCCAGTCCCTTTGTGCGGAATTAGAGTCTTCATGGCCAAGTGAATCTAGTCCCTTGGATGGATGTGAGGGCAGGATCGTCATGAGTGGAGCCATGTTCCATACAACCGCCTCTGGACAGAATATTATCAATTCAGTATGGCATGGAATACCCTATGACGCAGAGATTGACAAGACTTGGTTTCCCGATGGTCATTCACAAGGAAAACCAGCTCAGAATGCTGATGAGATAGTGATCGATGAGCATGTCAGAGAGGCGCTTTCCCTGGAGCTCCAAGACATAGTGACAATCGGAGTAGGGGATGGAGTTATGGATTTCACAATCGTAGGATTTGCATACCACCCTCTGCATATTTTCATGGCACCGGAAGGGTCTCTGTTTCCTCCCGAATCAGGCGAATATGTCGTTGGATATCTTTCTGATTCTGGAATGGAGAGGCTATCTGGCAACGCAGAAGGTTCTGCGAACACCATAATGCTGGATATATCGGGAACTCCCTCCTTCGACCTGTCTGATACTGAAGCCTATGAGGGCGAGGAGATGGACTCTGTGAAGGAGTCTATTCTCAGCTCCATGGAGGAGACCGGCTTAGACGGACGAATTAGAGACAGGGGACAGGTCGAGTCTATTGAGCTAATGAGACTCGATTTAGAGAGTACCAAGACCATGGCTGCCCCATTTACAATCCTAATACAGCTCATAGCAGCCATAACTATCGCTCTTAGCTTGCAACGACTGGTCCAGAGTCAGACACGTGAAATCGCAATATTGAGGACTCTGGGATTGCCTAGAAAATCAATAATGTCCGGATATCTTTTGGCCCCTCTGGCAATAGGGGGAATAGGTTGCTTCCTCGGACTCATTGCAGGGCCGTACGGAATGAATGGGATGTTAGATTTCTACGAAGGCATAGTTGGTATCCCTATAATACAGAGACAAATCCCCACTAATCTGTATCTGTCAACTATTTCGATAACAATGGCCATCGTTTTTATCTCAGGAGTCTATCCAGCATGGAAGGCGACTAGGATTGACCCTCTCGAAGTACTAGGGGGAGATTCAGAGATCAGGATTGGCTCCAACTACCTTCAGACATTGACGAGATGGATGCCGACCCTTCTCGGACTATCTGCACGCTCAAGCCTCAGGAAGCCAGCCAGACTAGGGATGACCTTCTTCGCCATTGGGGTATCACTAATGCTGGCAGGATCCATTCAAATGATGACTGTAGGCCTACAAGACACCATAGTAGGGGGCCTCAGAGATGGTCAGACTTGGGATGCTCAGGTATTTGTTCAACCTGAAGGAGAGGTAGAAGTCGTAGAATGGGCGTTGGAAAGAGAAGTCCCATTCGAAATCCTGATAGAGGCTCCAATTGGAACTCTTGTTGACTCCTCCGACTTGCAGAGAAACTTCGTCTTGGTAGGCCTCCAGGGATTCGGAGAAGGGGAATCAATGAGAGAGACTGAGATTATTGGAGGCTCTGAACCAATTGCTAATTCCGAAATAACCCAGGTAATGATGGACGAGGGGTCCCTGAAAATGGCAGGATGGGGAGTTGGAGAAATGAGGACAATATCGATCTCAGGAAATGATTTGGATGTTGAGATTGTCGGCTCCGTCAGGGGCGAGGTATCAAGGACCATGTTCTTCTTACAGACAGATCTATCGCAGATATTAGGCTACAATGCAACATCCGTGTATCTTGATTTCCCTGAGGGAGTCTCCATCGATGATCAACTGGGACAGTTATCAAGCGGTATCCAAGAGAGGGATTCTCTACTCAGAGGAATTGAATCGCTATTGGATCAGCAAACACAGGTTCTAGGCGCTATAATGGGATTGGGACTCATTTTCACCCTGGCAGTGATGTTCAACACGATGGTCATGAATCTTGCTGAGAGGGACTTTGAGCTAGCTACTCTCAGGGTTCTTGGTGCATCCACACGCAGTCTTTCAGTAATGCTACTATTCGAGAGTACAATGATTGGCCTGATTGGAGGATTTTTCGGCGTTATTTTCGCATTTGGAGGGGCAGTGGGACTTGCTGCAGAATTTTCAACATGGCAATTCTTCTTCCCAGTGGTACTGGTTCCTGAGGTGGCACTACAGTTGATCGGAGCGGTTTTACTAATCTCTGTAGCTATGGTGCCAGTCGGGATTTTCAGGTTAAGGAACATGGATCTGGTCGAGAAAGTCAAAGACCTGTCTCAATGACGGCTATGCATGCGAGTAGTTACTTGGAACTTGAATGGCATCAGAGCCGCCCATAGGAAGGGGCTCTATGACTTCGTTGAGAGGATAGATGCTGACGTGATGTTGTTCCAAGAGGTCAGAGCTCTTCCCGAACAAATGCCGAAGGACTGGTCGGAACCAGAGGGATACGATGTGATTTGGCATCCAGCACAGAGGAAGGGGTATTCAGGAGTGATGTCCTGCTCCCGAGTTGGAATGGAAGAAATTGGCAGGGGAATTGATACCGACTTAGATGAGACCAGAGACCCCGAGGGAAGGGTCTTGCATACAAAGCACAATGGAATGCATTGCGTGAATATTTACCTGCCAAATGGTGGCTCAGGGGATGAAAGACAAGCATACAAGGACCAATGGATTGAGGACTTGATGGAGTGGGCTGAGATGTTCGTAGATTCGGAAGAGCCAGCACTCCTTTGTGGCGATCTGAATATCGCGCACACCGAGGATGATATCTGGGACCCAAAGGGAAACAAGAGGTCATCCGGATTCCTTGAGCATGAGAGAGATTGGTTTACCAGACTTCTTGATAGAGGTTGGTATGACCTATTAAGAATCCATGTGGGGCCCCAGAAGGGGCCATACACATGGTGGTCAAACTTCAGAAGGGCCAGAGAAAGGGATAGGGGATGGAGGATCGATTACGTCTTGGCGAATGAGGCCGCAAAGTCTTTGATGAAATCCGCTGAAGTTATGAGAGAAGGTGGACTTGTGGTCTCAGATCACGCTCCAGTAATCGTCGACTTCGATATTTAGACGTGATTGGCCCATTTTTTGGCTATATGGGCATAAGCCACCATTCAAGTGATGAAGCGTCGGCGAGCATACATGGCGAATACGCTCGAGGAGAGGCTTGAGAGAATTCTCCCAGGGGGAAAGGGCGTTTGGATACCTATGGACCATGGGGCTTCCAGCTTCCCCATTGAAGGCCTTTCCGACACTGAGTACGCCGTAGACTCGGTAATCAGAGGAGGTGCCGATGCAATCGTCATGCAAAAGGGTCTCTTGAGCCACCACAACTCTAGGAACGGCTGGGATGGATATGTGTGTCACGTTTCAGTTTCAACCATTCATGGAGGAAAGAGGTCTCAGGACAAGGTTTCTGTGGCAACAGCCTCGGAAGCGCTCTCCAGAGGCGCAATGGGAGTTTCCGCGCAAGTAAACTTGGGTGACGAGTATGAGCCACAGATGATCGAGAGGCTGGGCGAATTAACCAGTCAAGCTCACATGGAAGATATGCCCGTTCTTGGCATGGTTTACCCGAGAGGCCCGAATCTCATGATCGAGGAAGGTGATCAGACTGGGGGAGTAGCACATGCAGCGAGAATAGCATGGGAGCTTGGATGCCATGTTGTCAAGGTCCCATGGACCGGGTCTCAAGAATCGTTCTCCAAGGTTGTAGAGGCAGTCCCAATCCCAGTTCTATTGGCCGGAGGTCCTAAAGAAGGAGATTTCAGTGAAACTCTGTCAGTGGTAAGGGAAGCGATGGCTGTTGGTTGTTCAGGTGTTTGCTTCGGCCGTCAGGTTTTCGGCTCGAAAGACCCAGAATTATGTGTCAGAGCACTAAAAGAGATCGTTCATGAGAGCGAGAAGACACTCTGAAGGGGTGGTGTAATGGAAATCTGGTTGGATACGGAGGGATACGAAGACTCCGGACAAAATTCCCATGAGGTGAGAGTATGGGATGGGTCAAGCCCAGATGTAGCAATGGTGGAGATAATAGGTGTCGAAGGGCAGAAAGAGGCCATCTCTCTAATCGGAAGCGTCCCATGGATATTGATTAGGTGCCGAGATTGGAAGATGATTCCATTGGAGAACCTAGTCGCCGCATCATCAGGTTCGGGTACAAAATTGGCTGTTGCTATCTCCAAGAATATCGATCTACAGGGTGTCGCGTATGCACTCCAGCATGGAGTGGATGCTGTGGTTCTTCCACCAGAAGACAATTTTCCAGATCTTTGGTCAACAGCCAGATCAATAGTCAGGGAAGGAATAAATGTCAGTCCAGAGCCACATCCGCCCTCTCTTTCTCATGCCAAAATTACATCCATTTCCGAAGGAGGATTGGGAGAGAGGGTATGCGTGGACCTTACAGAGAGACTTTCCGAGGGAGAGGGAATCGTTGTAGGGTCAACTTCAGCATGCCTAAGTCTTGTTCACGGAGAGACACTCCCTTCCGAATATGTCCCAACTAGGCCATTCAGAATCAATGCAGGTGCAGTTCACTCATATGTGGTAATGGCAGACAAATCGACAAAATACCTCAGTGAACTAGAATCAGGAGACCAAGTTTCCGTATTTTCCGTAGATGGATCAATCAGGGAATCAACCATTGGGAGATTGAAGATCGAAAGGCGTCCTTTGCTGAAGATATCCTTCAAGTCAGAAGATTACTCTGGTCATGTAATGGTACAGCAAGCAGAGACCGTACGAATGATCCTGAGTGATTCCACACCAATTTCCGTCACAGAAATTTCTCAGGACGATGAAATAATCGTTGTCACGGAGAATAGCATGCGTCACTTGGGAAAGGCAGTCATAGGAGAGGTCAGGGAATTATGACAATCTTAGGCTCGGGAGAAGCATCTGGGGCGATCTCAATACTTCATGCACTAGGCACTGGAAAGGGATGCTCAATCCCGGTAAATCTACATGTCGAAGTCATTATTCACGATTTTGAGATGAGCAATCCAGATGATAAGCATGGTATTCTTTCCGAGGTATCATCTATTTGGGAAGAGAAGGGATACCCCCTCCCATCGGTCATGGGATGGGAAGTAATCAGCGAAGTTCCGATTGGCCAGGGCCTGAAGTCTAGCTCTGCCCTATCATGCGCAGCTCTCAGGGCACTCAATAATGCATCTTGGACGGGCCTTTCAGATAATGATATAGTGAATCTTGCTGTCGATGTCCAGAGGAGGTCAGGATGCACAATTTCAGGAAGTATGGATGATACATGGGCAGCGATGACTCCTGGATGGAAAGTCGTAGATCCGTACAGGGCTTCAGAAGACTCAATTCTCTTCGAGGGACATTTGGAACCAGGTCTTTCTGTCCTATTGGGCCTAAGAGGGCCAAGAAAGACTGCCATCAAACGAGAATCTTTCTCCAAAAACTCACAGTTTTTTGAGAGGGCACTTTCCTCTTTGATTGATGGATCGGTATTGGACTCGCTATCTTCCAATGGAATAGCAGTTGCCTCCTCTACAGAAGATTTTGAAGCTATGCGGATATGTAATCTCATGATGTCCTCAGGCGCCTTAGCCGCAGGAATCAGTGGTTCTGGCCCGGCAATCGCAGTAGTTTGCTATGACCTAGACGCAGAAGAAATCCAAATAAAATTGTCAGAAATCTGCAATCAAGTCATATTAACAAGATTCTTATCTACGGAAGAACTAGTCGAGGAGGCATAAAATGGGCATGGATTTCGGTAATAATCTCAAAGTCACTCTTTTCGGCGAGAGCCACGGAAAGTGTGTAGGTGCCTTGGTTGAAGGAATGCCGCCTGGAACACCAATAAATCCCGACTCTCTTTTCACAGATCTACAGAGAAGAAAGCCCGGAAGAAAGGGCTTATCCCAACGTTCCGAGAACGATCAATGTGAAATTATGTCTGGCGTCTACGAGGGGAAAGCTACAGGATGGCCAATACTGATGTTGACTATGAACTCCGATGCTAAGTCCAAAGATTACTCATTCCTCCCAGACCACCCTCGTCCCGGTCATGCTGATATGGTAGAATCAGTGAGGTCAGAGGGCTCTGCAGATCTCAGGGGCGGTGGATCACAGTCAGCGAGACTAACATTTGGTTTAGTTGCTGCAGGGAGCCAAGTTAGGGCTATACTCGATGAAGTGGGATGGTCTTGCCATGCCCACTTGCACAGTGTAGGAGATATCCAATCAAAGCCACTTTTCGATTTGGACAGAAAAGCTGAGCTAGACCCCTCCACAGATTCTGGCAGACTGAATTGTCGAGATCATGAAGCCGCCGTCTTGATGACTCGGGAGATCGAATCGGTGAGGAAGGACAGGGATACAATAGGATCTGTGGTGGAATTACTCATCGAAGGATTGCCCATAGGAGTCGGAGAACCGTGGTTCGATGGAATCGAGCCATCATTGGCTAGGGCATTAATGGCCATTCCTGGTGCTAGAGCTGTGGAATTTTCCCACGGAGTCAAATCATCAGTGATGAGAGGAAGCGAGCACAATGATTCTTGGTTGCCCGGACAGGATAGTCCTGTTCTGGAAGGCTCATCAGATGGGACTGCCGATGGCTCACTGGGAGGGAGATCTACGGGAGCTCCCATTTCTGTCAAGATACACTTCAAACCACCTAGCAGCCTCCCCAGAAAGCAATTCACTTTGCACCTTCCTTCCAATGAAAGACAGATTCTAGAGGTCGGAGGAAGACACGATCCAGTATTGGGGCCGAGAGCAGCTCCGGTTGTAGAGGCAGTATCCATGCTCGTAATTACCGATCTTGGAATGATGGGCGGATTTATCAAAAACTAGGCGTTTCGCTCTCTCATTTGCTGGATTCTCAGAGGCAAGTTAACTCCAAACATTATCGCAATAATAAGGAAAACAATAGCAGTTCCGAGAGCGACTCCATACACACTGGTCAACTCAACTGACTCCCTAAGCCTCTCAGAGGCTACATCGGAACTCCCATCAAAGATATCAACAATTGCTGGGATTATCAGATTAATTAGAAGAGTCATCAGAGCAACAGCACCAGCAATTACAGGTGCAATAGCAAGAGATGTATGGTATCTCCTAGTGATCTTGTTAACTCCCATGACATAGACCTCATTCATCCTTATGGACGTATCAAGCATAGAGAATCTGATCACCCCGCTCGACAGCTCGATGTACATGACCAAGAAAACTGCATAAAGTATCAGAATAAACTTCTGAGCAATCTCGCCATCGGGTAAGAAATCAAATCTGAATTCCACAGTACTCCCGGCAAATCGAATCGTAACCAGTATCAGAGCGACATATGAGATTAGCATAGCTCGCTTGTCTCTCTGGAAAACCCCATAAATTCCTCCTATTAGTCCAATAACTATCAGAGAAAGATGAAACAATCCCGCCAATGAAGTAATGCCAATCATATTGGAGATAGCGAACCACGCGGTCCCAGCAATTGGCGTTATTGCCAAAGTCAAGAAACACAAAATAAGTAGCGACGAAGCAGCTCCAATTTGAAGTGATGAAACCATCCTGTCAGCAGGGAGGAACTTCTGCTTGGAAACCACAGGGCCTCCGAAGAAAGACTCGATGAAACTTGGGACATGTATCTCAGGTATCGCATCCTTGGGTATCTCCGTACTTGATTTGAGCCTGCCTGCAGCTTTTTTCCTACTTGGGGCCGAAGACCTAACTTTCTTGCCTTCGTAAAGATGAGAAGTGTCTCCTCCTCCGTCTACCTTTACCTTATCTGCCATGATAATCCCCTAGAATCCTCTGGCTCCTGCCAGTGCAGTGTTGAGCATCATGTCTGGTTCCCAGTCCATCACGAATGCACCGAGTCCGCGTAACTCACTCATCAAAATATCTCTCTCCGTCTTCAATACCTCATATCCAGTTCTGTCTAGTCTCTTCGCATCAAATTCGAATTCAAGGCTGCTCGGAGAAAGAACAGTGACATCGAAGTTTCTAGCCCGAAGGTCCCTCACAGCATCAACAATTGTTGAGTCATCCTCTAGTGGACTCAATATGATGATCGGGCTTCCTCTGTTAATGTGTGGCATGATTCTGTTTGTCACCACCTTCAGAGGCGTGTTGCCCTTTGCAATAGCCCCGGCAAGTTTCGTAAGTAGGACATACAGCTGCTTCTTTCCAGTATCTCTGTCCACAGAGACTATCTCATCACTGTAAACAACTAGCCCGACGGAATCCCTTCTCGATAAGAAGTACTGTGACAGGCTTGCCGCCGCTCTTGTGCTGTATACTAACGAGTTCCGACTAACGGGCCCTGTCTCACTGACAGATCGACTGTCGATAATTATGATAATATCACTGACGGCATCTCTCTCGTACTCATTGACCATCATCTTACCTCCACTTCTCGCAGTGGCGGCCCAGTTGACCTTTTTCATCGGATCACCAGGGATGTACTCTCTAAGATTGTAGAAATTAGAACCCTCTCCTGGATTTCTTATATTCACTGCACCGGTGAAAATCTTAGGAACTCTACTTTTAATTAGTGCATCCTTAATGTCCTCCATCTTAGGGAAGACCAAGAAATCGTCATACAAGTTAACCTCTCTCTCATTGTGGAAAAGTCCGAATGCGTCTTGAATTCTGATACATACCGGCCCTATCGTGTAGAATCCCCTAAGTGGGGTTTCAATGGTGTAGCTAATCGTAGTCTCTCTTTGAGGGCCGAGTTCCATGAGGACGTAATTTGCACCTTTCTTGACCCTCATAACCTCGGGCACTCTATCTCTAACTTCTACAATCTTTGGGAGGTTGGATTTATTCTGTAATCTCAAAGTTACTTCTATTTCCCCATCTTCAAAAATCCTCGATGA
>PBZE01000047.1 GCA_002730095.1 Methanobacteriota archaeon
TATGTCGGTACAGGAATCGCTACCTTGATTGGAAACTCCCAGGTTATTATAGTGACACTGGTAAGCTGGAAGCTCCTAGGGGAGCGACCAAATAGATCCATTCTACTATCGTTGCCTGTTGTAATATTGGGACTTGCCTTGATTTCAGGAATATGGGATGGGGAGCCTTATGGTGAAGATCCAACAAGAGGGGTGATAGCAGCAGTTTTGGCAGCTTTCTTCTACTCATCATTCCTGATTCTCTACAGGTATTCTAACAGGCAGATGGCTCCTGCTGCCAATGCCCAGCTCGATGCAACAATAGGCGCAACCATAGGACTTCTTTTACTCAATCTGATGCCACTGGAACCTCTGGGAGTCCAACAGATAGACTTCGAGATAACATGGCCAAGTCACGCTTGGCTCCTAATCCTAGCCTTCACCTGTCAGGTAGCGGGTTGGATAGCAATCACATACGCGCTTCCGCGACTCCCCGGAGCCCATACCTCTTTTGCAGTTCTTATTCAGCCCGTATTGACTATAATTTGGGGTATTTTCCTTCTTGATGAGTCTCCTTCTGCACAGCAGTCAGCTGGTATGATTCTAATTTTTGTAGCAATAATCGCAGTTACAATGTTTGGTGATGCTAAGGCGAAGCCTGAACCAGTTTAGGTGTACAGGGCGAGAGATAATTGCGAAGGGATGGGATGCACTCAGCGAGAACCTATCGGCCCCGTACATAGAGTACTGGAGGTAGGGGATAGATAATCGTTGTCAGGAATAGAGGCAAAAAGCGAGTTTTCTCGGCTTTTTCCAATTAAGATACAGATAGGATTTCTGCTCCGCCTTCCGCGACATATACAGTGTGCTCAAATTGCCCCACATTGCCCCCGTCTTGATCTTTCAACGCAGAATATACCTCTAGGAACCTTATGGATGTCAACTTCTTCACAAGTTGCCCCCATTTCCTTCTTAGCGACTCTTCGTCTTCTTCAGGGAAAGGCTTCTCCAATAGGGGGAAAGCCCATCTCTCTGCGAAAGGTAGTGTGCTATAACGCTCCTCGATGTAATGAGCCAATCTCGCTCCTAATGGCTTCAGCTTTTTCTTTTCCAATGCGCGTCTAATCTTCACGTTACCAGTCACCCTAAGGATGTTAGAGGAATTGTGAGGGCTTACATTTTCTACCATTCCACTGCTACCTGTAGTATTGAATGGCTCTACAGCGTATATGCCCCCCTCTTCTACTGAGCCCTTGAAACTGGGGTTATTCGCACCACAGGCATACATGGGAATGGACACTCCATCGTGAAGACTCCACCTCTCCATTTTGTGACCACATAGATTTGAAATTGGCATGAATCCGTAGTCCTTCGATACTTGTTCTGCGGCAGCCCCAACTACATGCCATGGAGTTCCAGGGTGCATCTTCTCAATCGCGGCATCTCTCGCTTCTCTGGCAGCCTTAATCTGATCAGTATGATTTCCCCCATTCCCCACTTCCAGAGTCATTGCGTTATCTCCCAATGCGCCTTTGATATGTACTCCAACATCCAGCTTAACCAAATCTCCCTTCTCGAAGACCATTTCTCTTTCCCATCCTTCCGGGGGGCTCAGTTGGGAATTGGTTGTGTAATGTGCGGCGAAATCGTTTACTGATATGGTAACGGGAAATGCGGCTTGGCCTCCGTGCCTCCGTATGAACCTCTCAGCTGAATCAATTACATCATTCCAGCTCTTTCCAGCCACAATCTCTCCCTTGATCCCCTCAAGGGTTCTTCTGGCCACATGCCCTGCATCCCTCCATTGCTTCAAATCCGATTCTTCGACCAATCAAAAACCTCCCTTTCTTTGACTAAACCTTCTCTGAGCACCTTCATTCCTGTGGCATCGGGTGTGCCAGTGGAGGATTGCCAAGATATCAAGGTACTGGGTATGCCGCCCCCACAAATACCGCTAACATAAGGGACACTAATATTCGAAGTAGAAAGAGAACGAGCAGCTTTGGATGTATCTAGGTAGGGGGCGCTACCAGATAAATTGGCACTGGTTGCTGTCAGAGGTCCAACCCTTTCGATAAGACTCACCGCCACTTCGTGAGACACCACTCTCAATGCCACTCTATCTCCGCCAAGCCGACTATCAAGACTGCTCTTGGAGTCCAAGACTACGGTGATGGATCCCTTTGGAAAGAAATCCAATAAATCCTCCACTCCTTTGGGAACGTAAGCAATTTCACGTGCCTGCTCTACACTAGAAACTCCCAGACTCACCGGTTGGTCCCTTCCTCTGCCCTTCAATGAATAAAGCAGATCAAGTGCAGAGCTCTCTGGTATACAACCAAGTGCGGGCTGGGTTGAGGTTGGATAGACTGCACAACCTCCTTGACTCAGGACAGATATTGCTTCTTCCATGGAATCTACCTGATATGACGTCTGTTGGCAGGCGGCAGCGAATAGGCGTGTGCCACGATCGAACCCACACTTAGATCTGTATTAGTCTGGTGGGTATGTCTCTGAAAAATTCTAGCAACTTCATAGGCTCCGACGTAGATATTGACAACCGGGACTAGAAAAATAAGCTTTCTAAAAGCCCTTTTGTCCCACATCTCACTGGTCATCTCACTCCCATCTTCAGCAACCACGGCCAGACCCATAGCCCTCTGTCCAAGAGATCTAGAGAACTTAATCCCCGTCAGCCTCCAATAGAGCCAATGTGATGCTAGTAAAACGAAACTGTACGCTAGCGAATGATGCGTCGATGATGTCCAAGTCTCCAGAATCCATACGTTCATCAGCTGAAAATTTGTAACTAGCATCAAAATAGTAGATACTATCACTACATCTATTGCGTAAGAGGTCCCCCTCCTAGTAGCAGAAGCAAGTATTGTCCCCTCAGGAAGATTCCAGTGTTCAGAATTCTTCTCAGCTACTATTGCCCTTGCAATTGAGCCCCCTGAAGGGGATAGAGAAATTGGTGAATCGTGCTCTACCATTGCACTCCCTCATCCCATCCCGATGATGTGCCACGCCTCAAGGTTGTGTTTCCTAGCATGTTCAAGCCAAGCCGACCAATTATCATCTTCTCTCAATGTTGAAGGGTCTCCGATTACTATCAACCCTCTCTTTGCTCTGGTAAGTGCAACATTCAATCTTCTGGGATCAGAAAGGAATCCTACCCTGCCTTCCGAATTGGACCTCACACATGAGAAAATAATCACCTCCTTCTCCCTTCCTTGGTAACCGTCAACCGTCTTTACTTCCAAATTTGAGAGGGACTCTGGGAGAACGTCCCGAATCGCCCTAACCTGTGCAGCATATGGAGTAATGATGCCTATTTCATCCATACCAACCTCTCCGGCATTGATGATGTCTTCAACGATTTTAGCGACCCATGATGCCTCCGTTCTGTTTTCCTTGGAAGCACCGTCAGGCCCTGCCATCTCCCCTCCCTCTATGGGTAAGAATGCAATCGGCCTCTCCCAGTCAGGCCAAAGAATACCCGCAGGGGCGCTCCTCTCAGATTCAGAAACTCCATCCTCCAACTTTCCCGAGTAGAATTGCTGGTTTGGAAATTCAGATATTCCCGGGTGCATACGGTACTGCTTAGACAACAAATGGGGAATTACTCCCATGTCCATTACTCGTTCGAAAAGAGATCTCGACAACCCTCCCTCTGAAGACCTTCTTGAGATTACTGTGGGAGAGAGCTGCCTATGATCTCCGACTAGGACCACCTGTCTCGCTCCCCGTACTATTGGAACTAAGGTGGATGGCTCTGTAGCCTGAGTGGCCTCATCAATCAAAACCTGACTAAATCTTCTTCCATCCAAGATTTCGTGTCCAGAACCTATGCACGTGCAACAAAGAACCTGGGCCCTATCGAGGATATCATCTCTCATCTGCCCCTCGATTTTCCTCACTTCCTTCCACCCCCTACTCAGGTCTCTATGGGCGAGCCCCTTCTCCTTGCCACCTCTCATTCCCTTTATTTTCCGACCTAGTTTCTCATTAAGTTCTAGGTGATCAATCAGATCTTTCCTCAGAGGGTGTTTCTCCATAAGTGCGTCCATAGTCGCTTCCCTCAATCCCTCCCTCACCTTTACTGGCTGACCAAGCCTGACTGCCCTCACCCCAAGTTGCAGTAAACCCTCGAGCAAATTATCAACTGCAACATTGGAGTCAGCAACCGCTAAAACTGTTCCAAAATCCTGCTGAGACCACGCTTCGATTATTCTAACCGCTGTGTGTGTCTTCCCCGTTCCCGGAGGCCCCTGTATCAGTGTAAGCCTTTGCTGGACTGCTGCCATGGCCGCTTCTTTCTGCGAATTATTCATCGATGAGTCTAGAGTGAATCTTCTGCCCCTGGAGTTGCCGAGTTGGGGAGGAAGTGATGCAGTTCCCGGAGGATCATGAATAGAGCCAAGAATCAGGTCCCTAAGGGGAACTCCGCCCTCCTCTTGGAAAATCGAATTTAGAGCGTCTCTCATTCTGTCATATGCAACTCTATTTGCTCCTCTATCCATTCTCCAAGAGTCCTTCCTCAGATCAGATGGGGTTTCATTAATTACAATCCTAATCGAATCCCTCCTCCTGTCACTGACTATTGCCTCAATCGGCTTTTCGGATAGTGGATCGCCCCTGCTAAGCATAACAATATCTCCCTGTCTGAACCTATGTTGTCCTAGATCAGACCTACTCCTCTTCCTTAGTTTCACTATCCTCTGATCAAAGAGCCATCCGTCTGGTTTCGCGACCAAGTCAAAAAGAGCTAATCCGTTGGAAACAAGCCTCTCCTTAGGCCAATCTCGAAGCCTTTTTTCAGTAGCAGAGAGCTCGTCGTCAAGCTCCCATCGAATTAATTTCTGATACAGCTCGTGATGATCCTGACTCCTCTTGAAGCGGGCCCTGCGCTCGTCGTCATCCGTCTCCACGCCATGTCGTATGAGAGCCCCCTCATCACCATTCCCTGAGATTTATCTCAATACTAGTGACAGACGGACTACTCATATCCCCGTGAGGATTATACGATGTGTTTAGTGGAGGTGGATACTAGGGGGGGGATGCGTAGGTGTTTGATAGATTCAAATTTAATCGTAAGCCAGTGGAAAATACCATTGAATGCCCTCTTTGCCAAGAGAAGAATCCGGAAGGATCTGAAATTTGTTCTAGATGTTCTTACCAACTCAACCTAGCCTCTCATCAACAGGCCAGTAATGTCAACAAAGAAGAGGCCACAGAACTATTCGACGAACTCCTCTCAGATTTTGAAGAGGATGAAGATGAGGAAGTAGTCGACTGGTCAAGAACAACATTCACCATGGACGATGTAACTATCGATGTCAAACAGTATGGGAAAGACGAATCCGTGGTTACCAAGCAGAAGCCAAGCTTCGCTATGACAGTTGATGCCCCCGAACCAGTAGCAGAAGGAGAAGAAGATGAGGAGTACGAACTAACTCCTGATGATGCTCCAGAGTTCGTAACTAAGTTCGAAGTTCCCGAAGCAGAGGAGGAAAGATTGGAAGAGATATCAGTACAACAGGTGAATCTGGTTCTACCGACCTCAGAGCCACTTGAGGAAGTTGATGTAGTACCAGCAGAGCAGATACCAGAACCGATTCAAACGGAGCCTGTAGGGGAGAAAGAGGAAGAAGTTCCAGAGTCCCCTCTCGAGGGAATGGGAGACCTCCCGGAGCCCCAAGATTTACCCAGTCCACCAATGGACCTCCCTCCCTTGATGGATGTCGAGATAGCCCCCCCAGAAGTCGATGAAGATCAAGAACCCATGCCAATACCTCCTCCTCCAGATTTATCGATGTTAGATTCAATCCCTGTCAGTGAGAAGAAAATCGAGAATTTCTGGCCATGGGCCCAACAGGAAGAATGGTCCGGACGAGACGTCGCCCGAAAGGTCAAGTCTGCTATGGAAGCGGCGAAATCAAAGAATATCGCTCAGGCTACCGTGATGTTAGACGAAGTCGGACCACATCTTGGGGATAGAACGAAGCTAGTATATCCTATTGGAGCACTATTACAGAGGATGGGCAGGCCCCAAGCCGTTGACAGATTACTGGATGCTGCCATTCGGGTTCATCCAGAAGATGAATCAATATTGGCTGCAAAATCGAAGTTGAGGCCTTAATCATAATCCGTAGGTATCATTCGATAGACTCCCGTGCGGAGCACCATGAGGCGAGCCACCAGTTCAATCAGGGTGGATGATGACCTAGTCCTGAGACCGGCAACGAAATTACGTTCCGATGACATTGTCGAGGCCTTCGAGGAGACATGGCCCGAGGTAAATAGGGCGATGCCATGGATTAATCCAGACAATAACCTATCCAATCAGATGTCCGAGTTTCTTTCTGAAACCGAGAGGATGGGCAGGGCCGGGCTACTACATCACTGGGTCATGATTAGGCCATGGGATAATTCCATCTTGGGACTCATTGGCTTCGATCGTGTAACCAGATCAGGCCAGGCAGATTGGAATCTGGGCTACTGGGTTAGAAGCTCAGAACAGAATCATGGTATCGCCAGCAAGTCAATAGAGGCAGTACTAAGATGGATGGGAGAAATTGAGGAGGTTAGTATCGAGCTAAAGGTCGACCCGCTTAACATACCTGGAAAGAGTACTGTAGCAAAGATCGTCAATAAGTGGTCTGGAAGGAGATGCATAGAAGGCGACTCATCGATTACGGTAGCAGGGGCGCGTACCGTGCATGAATGCCACGTCGTTACTGTCGGCCCAAAAGGTCCGGTTAATTGAGCACTATACAATCGAACATTGAATAAACAACCGCTACTCGGAAGTTTGCCCCAAAGGGGCAGGTGATAGCATGACAGGCCCGAAACCGAGGCAACGGTTACCTGACATTGACCCTGAAGAGACAGATGAGTGGCTAGAGTCATTGAGGTCGGTGGTCGATTCCCACGGGGTAGAGAGGGCTAGGATGCTCCTCCATGAATTGATGATAGAGGCTAGTGATTTATCGATCCCGATAAGGCCTCCTTCCAGAACCCCATATCTGAATACTATTTCTCTGGATCAGCAACCACCGTATCCGGGCGATTTGACTGTTGAGAGAAAGATTCAGAATACAATTCTGTGGAATGCAGCGGTTGTAGTATCAGACTCCAATCGAAGAATAGACGGATTAGGGGGGCATATTTCGACATACGCTTCAAGCTCCACTCTATACGAGGTGGGATTCAACCACATTTTCAGAGGCAAGGAGTACAACGGGATTGGCGATGCCATATACATCCAAGGACATGGAAGCCCAGGAATATATGCGAGGGCATTTCTAGAAGGAAGAATATCTCGTGATCAGATGCTTAATTTCAGACAGGAGGCATTCAAAGATGGACTTTCCTCGTACCCCCATCCAAGATTAATGCCCGAATTCTGGGAATACACTACCGTTTCTATGGGACTAGGTCCATTGGGCGCCGTTATGCAAGCAAGGTTCTGGAAGTACCTTCACCAGAGAGGACTTGCAGATACTTCAGAGAGCAGAGTCTTCGCTTTCCTCGGTGATGGAGAGATGGACGAGCCAGAAGCAATCGCTTCGATCGCAATAGCTGGTAGGGAGAATCTCGATAATCTCATAGTAGTAGTAAATTGCAATCTTCAGCGTCTCGACGGTCCTGTTCGTGGTAATTCCAAGATAATTCAGGAGTTAGAAGGACTCTACAGAGGTGCTGGTTGGACCGTAATCAAGGTACTATGGTCTTCAGGGTGGGACCGCATAATGAACGAGGACTCTCTGGGGGTTGTGCTTTCTAGAATCGAAGGAATAAATGATGGCGACTGGCAAAGGATGAGCACCCTTCCTCCTTCTGAATTTAGAAAGGAATTCTTCTCTGGTGATGAGAAGCTATTCAGTTTGGGAGAGGCATTGTCCGACGATGACATAGAGAATCTAAGAAGAGGCGGGCACGATCCTCGCAAAGTATACGCTGCATACAAGGCTGCAGAAGCTGCCGAAGGCCCTGCTGTAATACTTTCTCACACAGTCAAAGGATGGGGAATAGACTCGTTCGAGGGAAGAAACTCAACCCATCAAAAAAAGAAGATGTCAATGGAGGATCTAATTGCCTACCGTGACTCTTTGGAGCTCCCAATAGAGAATGAGGATCTAGAAGAGAGTCCCTTATTCCATCCAGGAGAAGACTCGGAAGAAATCGAGTACATAGTGAAAAGAAGAGAGCATCTAGGGGGTTATCTGCCTTCAAGAAAATCCCCAATTATAGGCATAGAGGTGCCGGACGAATCCACCTTTTCTGAATTTGATGAGGGTACCAGAGAAGGGCAACTAGTCTCAACTACGATGGTATTCGTAAGACTGCTGAGAAAACTCCTCAAGTCTGAGATCGGATCTAGAGTAGTCCCTATTATTCCCGATGAAGGAAGGACATTTGGTATGGACCCACTTTTCAGCGAGTTCGGAATTTTCTCACAACATGGGCAGAAATATACCCCTGTCGACCACAAGATGCTAATGAATTACAAAGAATCTGAATCAGGACAAATAATTCAGGAGGGTATCGCTGAAGCAACATCCATGGCAACATGGACAGCTTCAGCCACCTCCTACTCTCACTCCTCTTCCCCCACTCTCCCATTCTATACCTTCTACTCTATGTTCGGGTTCCAGAGAACCGCGGATCAAGTATGGGCTGCAGCCGACTCAAGAGCTAGGGGGTTCTTGATGGGGGCAACAGCAGGTAGAACGACACTCAATGGAGAAGGGCTCCAGCATCAAGACGGGCACAGTCTTCTTTTCGCTTCAACAGTTCCCGGCTGTCGTGCTTGGGACCCTGCCTATGCATACGAGCTTGCTACAATAATAAGGCATGGAATTGATGAAATGTGGGGGATGAACAAGGATGTTATCCACTACGTGATGTTGTATAATGAGAATCAACAGCAACCCGCTAAGCCAGACGGATCTGATGAGGGGATAATCAAAGGCGCCTACAAAGTTCAAGGATCCAAAAATCCAAATTCTCGTCATGTGAGAATCTTGGGCTCTGGGCCCATATTGCAATATGCTAGAGATGCAGCATCGATGCTAGAATCCGAGTATGGCATCTCCTCCGATGTTTGGTCGGTCACTTCATACGGAGAGCTCAGGAGGGATGGATTGGAGACGGAGCGTCATAACAGGCTAAACCCCCAATCGCAAGAATCTCCATATGTCTCAGATTGTTTTGGAGATGATACACCAACAATCGCTGTATCAGACTACATCGCAGCGGTTCCTGAGATGATACAGAGATGGGTCGGAGGCAGGTTCACTGTCCTTGGGACTGATGGCTTTGGAAGGTCAGATACTAGAGAGGAACTCAGAAGATTCTTCGAGATTGATACTAGGAGTATAGTTCTAGCAGCACTTTCAACACTCGAGAGAGAGGGAGAATTACCTCAAGGAACAGTAAAGGAAGAATCCAAGAAGATGGGAATTGATACTCACAGGGACGACAAGGCGGCCTAACTATGAGTAAAGCCAAGAGAGCTGTAAAATTAATTTCATGGATTTGGAGAAATAAGATCTTTCTTGCTACCATTGGATCTATAATTTCCAAATTTAGACGTAAATAATGAAATTATCTTACTATCTGTTTAGCCCAGAGAAGGATCATTCAGGGCGTAATTATACGATAGAGCATCCCCGATTCTAACCCAATCAGGTGTAGTGCCATCAATCCAATCATATCTGTGACCAGGTATAAGCCTCCAATCTTCGGGAAGGCTCTTCAGAATATTTTTTGCATGTCGAATGCTACTCCATTGATCTCTCGGGCTGCTTCCAGGCAGATCTACTCTCCCCATTCCATTAGTGAATAGCAGGTCACCTGCATGATATACCCCATGGCCATGGATAGTGACGTGACCGGGGGCATGTCCCGGAGAATGAGTCACCATCAGGGAAATCGATCCAGCTTCCCATTCTACTGATGTATTAGGAGCATTTTTCCAAGTCCTATCGAAGTCAACATTTTCGAATACTACATGATTTATCAGATCCGGAACTCGAGCATCTTCATGCCCCCAAACTTCCACATCAGGATTTAGTTCAATCATCGATGAGTATCCAGCTACATGATCTCTATGGGTGTGAGTGTACAAGAGATGGGTGGGATTGAGGCCCTCTTGAGCTAGTGCGTCAGTCCATCTGACCGAATCGAACGGGTCGACAATTACCACGATTTCATTTTCTCTGTCTATGAATGCAGTATTCATATTCATGTACGCTCCCATCTGAGTGACCCAGACCTCTATCCCATCCCCTACTAGTGCTTTGTCGAACTCCCCGTCTGCTAGCATGTTCTGTCGCAACCCGCCATATCCAATAGCTATGGCGGAAGTGTCTATGGGGGCAGGGTTCAAAATCGCCCCACCTCTAGGAGGTGCGTGGCAAGAATATCCCTAACGAAGCTCTATCCGGAGAGATGGTCGGCGTTGCTGACTCTTCAGCAAGGCGCCTAGTTCCCCTAGGAGTCGAGGTGAGAAAGATGTCGTATGATGCTCATGAAGTCGAGAATAAATGGCAGCGCATATGGGCGGAAGACAGAGTTTTTGAAGTCGAAGTCGATATTTCAAAGCCCAAGTTCTACTGCCTTGAAATGTTTCCATACCCCTCAGGTAATATGCACATGGGGCATGTTAGAAACTACTCAATAGGGGATGCGATGGCTAGATTTCAGAGAATGATGGGAAAGAATGTGCTCTACCCCATGGGATACGACTCCTTTGGGATGCCAGCAGAAAATGCCGCAAAGAAGGAATCTGGACATCCTCACACAGTCACAGAGAGAAACATCTCCATGATAAGAGCCGATCAAGAGAGAATGGGATATTCATATGATTGGAGGAGGATGTTCGCAACCTCTACCCCGGAGTATTATCGATGGAATCAAGAGATATTTCTGAAATTCTATGAGGCAGGTCTTGTTGAGAGAAGATTTGCCCCTGTAAACTGGTGCAATGATTGTGACACAGTCTTGGCAAATGAGCAAGTCAAGAATAATCGATGTTGGAGATGCGGCCTTGAGGTAGTGCAGAAAGATATGGCTCAGTGGTTCCTCAAGATGACTATGTATGCCGATGAGCTCTTAGAAGAGCTTGACGAGATAGAATTCCCAGAGAACGTGAAAACCATGCAAAGAAACTGGATTGGACGTTCACAAGGTGCTCACATCAATTTCGAGATAGTCGACTCTGGGTCGGTAATCGGTGCCTTCACTACACGACCAGACACAATTTTTGGAGTAACTTTTGTAACACTTTCTCCCGAACATCCCCTATGTCAAGAGTTAGTATCCGGAACAGAGTATGAAGAAGCATGGACTGAGTTGAGGGATGAATGCTCGAGGATGACCGAATTCGAGAGAATAAACATGCTGAAGGAGAAGAAAGGAGTGCCACTAGGGAAGTTTGCCATCAATCCTCTCAGCGGGGAAGAAGTTCCAATTTATGCTGGAAATTTCGTTGTTGCAAGCTACGGTACCGGAGCAGTAATGGGAGTTCCGGGGCATGATCAGAGGGACTATGACTTCGCGAAGAAGTATGGAATCCCAATTAAGCCGGTCCTCGTAAGAAATAAGGGAGATGTGGCAGAGGAAGAAAATCCAGTATTCGACGGATTGGGTTGGATGGTCAACTCAACCAGGGAAACCTTCGACGGATTGTTTGGCAACGAGGCGAAGGAAGCCGTCATTTCATCCTTGGAGAACGAGGGATCGGGGCATGGCACTATCCAGTATAGGCTCAAGGACTGGCTCTTGAGCCGCCAGAGATTCTGGGGGACCCCAATACCCATGATTCATTGTGATGATTGCGGTGTCGTTCCAGTCAATTCTTCTGACTTGCCAGTTGAGCTTCCTCTTGATGTCAAATTCAGCTGGGAAGACAGTGGAAACCCTCTAGCCTCAAACAACAAATTCCTAGAGGCGACATGTCCAAATTGCGGCAACCAAGCAACCCGTGAAACAGATACAATGGATACCTTTTACGACTCATCTTGGTATTTCATGAGATTTGCAGATTCAAACAATGATTCAGAGCCATTTGCATCACAGAACGTGAATTATTGGTTGGAAGGCGGAGTCGATCTATACATAGGAGGCATAGAGCATGCGGTGATGCATCTCCTTTATGCCCGATTCTTCACTAAGGCCACACGAGATTTGGGAATGAATTTGGTAGGCGAACCCTTTGGCCGCCTTGTATGCCAAGGAATGCTAAACGCCCCCGCGCCTTTCTGTGTCAGTTGTAATTCTGAATATCATGTAGACTATTTTGGCGGGAAGTGCCCCAATTGTGGAAATACACTCAGTACTAGATCAGTAAAAATGGGCAAGTCACTAGGAAATACGATTAGTCCAGGAGATATGGTTGAGAAGTTCGGTGCAGACACCGTACGACTATTCATCCTCTTTGGAGCAAACCCAGAGGCCGGAATGGATTGGTCCGACAGCGCGTTGGAAGCAAATAGTCGTCAAATGAATCAGATCATTGAGGCTTTCAGAAATGCTTCAGATATCGAATCTAAGAGCTGTGAAATGGATGATTGGTTACTTGGTCGTTTACTTGACAATCGCACAAGATGGGTAGACGCGATGAATGATGTAAGCCTTCGAGAAGGTGTTATGATTAGCCACTTTGAAATGCTCTCAGACTGGCAGTGGTACCGAAGAAGAGGTGGATCCGACAAATCCACAATACAACGCTATCTTACAAATTGGGCAGAGATGCTAGCTCCAGCCACTCCCCATATAGCGGAGGAATTCTGGAATTGGCTGGGCGGAGAGGGCTTACTCGCTTCCAATACCCTTTCGAATATTTCCGATCTTTCATCGAGGAACTGGTCGAATATTCTAGCGAGGGAAGAATATTTACGAGATCTGATAGACTCTGCCAGGAATATCAAATCTCTCGCACAGAAGCACTCTGAGACCCCATTAACAAAGATGGTTATACAAACATCACCATCATGGAAATCCGAATTAGCTTGTAATGCTGTTGAGATGTCAATATTGGATTTCGATTTCAAGGAAAAGGGACAGGACTATCTCAAGAATCTACCAATCTTTGAAAATGAAAATCTCAGAGGCGAAATTTTCCAAACTTGGATGTCCCTGACTTCAGGAACAAAGAAGAAGAGGGGCAAGATAAACACATGGTCAGAAGGACAGAAGACTCTAGTGAAGAACCGTTTTGATGAATCATCCACAATAAACAAAAACTCAGATTTTATCGCCAATTCCCTAGGAATAGAAAGTGTGACATCATACAGGGTAGGTGATGGCATGGATGTGGCTGGAAAGGCAAAGGTCTCTTTCCCATTGGAGCCCGGAATCGCATTTATCTGAATCTAGTAAAGGGAAATTTTCAATCAGCCCCCCCTCCTCACATTGACATGGTAGCGGAGGACTTCGGAGAAATCAGCTTCTCAGGAAAACTCAGGCCATCACAGCTTGCTTCTTCTGAAGTTATCAAGAAAGAGCTGGATCGGAACTCTAAGGAATTACTCATCGTAGCCCCTCCTGGATCCGGAAAGACTGTTTTGGGATTATATGTCTGGTCAGATTTAGTCAGACTCCCTACATTGGTTTTGAGCCCCAACTCCGCCATACAGGCCCAATGGGTCGAGAGAGCAAAGGAATTATTCTATCTGGATGGCAGGGAAGGTGATATAGGAACAGACCCAAAGAAGCCAGGCATCCTTACCTCACTTACATACCAGTCAGTCACACTCCCAAAGAGAGGTGGAGATAGCCTAGATGAATCGGCATTGGAATTGTGGATTAGTAGTCTGATGACACCGAACCAGGAAGATGGCTCCGTAGAGGCGGAAGATGAGGAGAGTGCTCAGGCATGGATAGGAGATTTGGAGGAGAAGAATCCGGAATACTACTCTGATAGAATGGGACATTTCAGAAAGAAGGTTAGAGACTCTCTCTCTGAACATGGAAACGCTCTATGGGTCCTCCATGAGTCCTCACAGGACAATCTGAAGAGACTCGCCGAGGTGGGAGTAGGGCTAATCATTCTCGATGAGTGCCATCACCTAATGGACCATTGGGGGAGGGTACTAGTTGAGATTAAGGAATTTCTCGGAAATCCAATAATATTGGGGCTTACTGCCACACCTCCTGACAAAGCTAGCGAATCTTCTTCAAGTAGATATCTGGAACTATTTGGGGAGGTTGACTATGAAGTCCCAGTTCCAGCACTTGTTAGAGATGCCAATCTCGCTCCATACCAGGACTTGGCTTACTTCGTTCGCCCCTCATCTGATGAGCTGAAATACATATCCAATGTTGACAAGGACTTCAACGAACTCCTCGAAGAATTAAGCAGGGGGCCTCAAGATAGAGAAGGAAGAACACCCAGACTTGATGTTTGGCTGGCAAAGGTCCTAGATGGACTAATCTTACCGGGAGGCAAAGCAAAGGATTGGAATGCATTCTATAGAAGGGATCCAAGACTAGCTGATGCGTCTAGAGCATATCTCACAACCAGAAATCTGAGCTTGCCTCCTAATGTCCCCCCTCCTCCTCCTAATCTTGCATCAGCGGGAAGGAGTATGGACATTCTAATTACCGTACTAGATCGATACATCAGGAATGGCCTCATGAGGTCAAAAAGCTTGGATGATCATTCCCTAGCAGAGGAAGCGAAAAGAAAACTGAGGATGACAGGTGTGCAAATTACAGGTAGCGGTCCTAGGCTATGCGCGTCCCCCGTTGGCAGGGTGATGGCATATGCCTCCGCAAAGTACGACGCACTCAGAAATATCCTGACCGCAGAGATGCAGGCACTTGGCCCCGATATCAGAGCTGTGATTGTTACCGACTTCGAGAAGACTTCTGCAACCGCATTAGTAGAGGGAGTTCTGGATGATGATGCTGGCGGAGCAGTGGCAGCTTTCCGAGCTATCCTCGGTACAGAGGATACCGATCGTCTAGATCCAGTTTTAATGACTGGTACTACAGTGCTCGTTGATGATGATTTATTGGAGAGAATATTTCCTAGATTCGAAAAGTGGTCCTTTGAGAGAAATCTGGACATAAAATTCGACTATATTGAGCGAGGTGAGTACTTTGAGATTCGTGGGCGAGGTAAGGATTGGCTACCAAGATATTACACAATGATGATTACGGAACTATTCCAAGAAGGGGTGACAAAATGCATTGTTGGCACAAGGGGCCTTCTTGGAGAAGGATGGGATGCTAGTAGAATAAATGTGCTTATCGACCTTACCACGGTAACAACAAGTATGAGTATCAATCAACTTAGAGGCAGGTCTTTCAGGCTCGACAAACATTGGCCTGATAAAGTAGCTAACAACTGGGATATCATATGTCTGGCTGATGAATTCACCAAGGGATTTGATGACTATCTAAGATTCAAGCGCAAGCACAAGCAACTGTATGGAGTATGTGATGATGGAGCTATCGAAAAGGGAGTTGGACACGTCCACGCGGCATTCACCGAGGCTGAGCCCGAAGGTGTGTCCGAAACAATGCAGATATTCAATGAAGAGATGTTGATGAGAGCAATGAACAGACCTAGGACCCGAGATCTTTGGGGTATCGGACAACCTTTCAATGCAGTTCCTAAAGAGGCAATAGAGATCAAAGGTGCATTCGAGGGAGGTTTTCCAATTGCACGTAGAATCGGACTAGCTGGGTGGACCGACGAATCTCTTGTTCAGGCCATATCAAATGTTGTAGCGACTTCATTACAGGCCCTCGGGCACATAGGATATGATGCAAAGGTCGGAGGAGGGAATAGAGGAGGGGGTTGGTTAAGGGCGTACCTAGAAGACGCGACTGAGGAGGAATCGGAGATTTTTGCGGAAGCCATGCAGGAGGTACTCGGGCCTCTTGAAAATCCTAGATATGTAATTCCAAGGGAAGTCAGAGTCATAAGCGAAACATGGTTGAGTGAGATGCTCCCTGAAGTCCTAGCCAAGTTCTTCCGCAAGAAGAGTAACACACTGGCGATGTATCACGCAGTTCCTAAGATATTATGCAGAAACATCGAGGATGCCAAGGTGTTTGAGAAACAGTGGAACTTCAAGGTTAGTCCAGGGGAGGTAGTCTATGGCCACAGCAGGAGCGGAAAGGAAACTGTTAGTACCATCAAGAGGGCAGGCCTGTCACCAAAAACCTCATTCCATCGAAAAAGCGTATTTTTGTGATTATTTTGTGCAATTATTGCAATCTATCCCAGATCCCGCATGATCTGAGCAGAACCTGTTTCGGCATGTGTAGCATCTGAAGTCGAAGGCTGTGACCTCAGCAGAGCAACCGGGGTGGCCGCAATATTCCACATTAGGAGTGGATGAAGAGCCAACATGGGTCCCAGCCTTGAAGGCGTCCGCCTTGGCTCTCGACTCCTTGTCCGAGTCATATCCCTCCTCCCACCAGTCATCACCAACCTCCTCACTAGAATCTCTGGAGTTGTTTTCCTCTTGTAGTCCAAGAATCTTGATTACATAAGGGCTGGATAAAAAACGATTCTCAATACCGTATTGTTCTAATCTACGTTGACCATCCTCTCTGGATCTAATTTCCCCCCCTTTAACCTGTAGGAAATCTATCAGCCTATCATACGAGCGGATGTATCCGGGTGAGAGACTCCGATTCAGATCCAATGGTCTGCGAATCGGATATCCGCGATAATCAGTGGGAGCAGATGTCCTCCCAATCACGGGGGTCTTTCCTTGCTGGAAGCCGACGAACAGAAGCATCACGACTATTGGACCAAATGCGGAGAGACACGCATAGAATGCAACCCCTTCCCCGATTCCACTGGATATGAAAAGAGCTAGGAGAATTGCGGGGATAAAAAAGACAAGTTTGTTGTCGGTTCTTTCATCAACATATTTTATTCCCCCCCAAACCCCGCTAAAAAATAAAATAATGAGCATTAATGCAATTTCTAGGCCTGACAAAGCTATCCCTCAAAGGAGTAGCCAAGGCGCTGTCCCGGCGCCTTGGCCGGTGAAGTACCTGAGATTGATGCGTAGCATCTGCAGTCACTGCCCTATCGGGCTCCTTCTCTGGGACATTACGCTCTAGGGGCTCTGAAACATAAACTAAATCCCTTATTCCCCTTCCCCTCGCTTAATTATGTATAAATCACTAGTTTCTGACCACTATTCTCATAGACGCTTCCACACTACCTGAAACTTCCCCTTCTCCCTCCCTAATTGGGAGCCCTAGACGAGAACAGAGCTCCAGATGGGGAGCGGACCATGGGTGTGCACACCTCTCACTTGCCCCATAACCAAGTACAGTCAACGGCTCAACTTCTCCAACCCATTCGCCCTGTGCCATACGGCCGGTGATTCTTACCCATGCATGTTCGAATTTCCGAATATCATGCTCAAATTGATTCAAACCTGCTCCCGATAACCGACTGAGGAGGAAATCACGGGGTATCGCACGAGGCACAATAGCAAGGGCCCTGACTCCATCACTGAGAAAAGCCACAGGCCCAATATCCATCGAATCGAAGATCCCATTTGCCTTCTCCACCGCCTTTTTCATTTCACCCCATTTTTGAGGCAGCCAAACAACAATCGCTGAGCGATCTTTAGTTCCAGAAACATGACTGCTAACCTCTATACTGGTGTATTCAGAACCCTGATCTGAGTGCTTTCCAACATCTTTAGTACTGAATTTTGGCCATTTTATTGTTGGCATCGACAGAGGAGGATTCCTCGGAATCTCAATTGCAGAGGAGTGTCTAGGAATCAAGTCAATCCATTCATCCACTGGAAGATCTAACCAATCTTCCTGCATTATGGTACATTGCCATCCAGTTGCCCCATGAAGTGTTCCTGGGACTCTGATAATCCGACGAGTATCTGCGGTTACTACGGGATCAACAGGAAATCCAGCCTCAATCACCCTCTCCAATAATTCCTTCCGACTCCTACGAACCTCCTGCTCTCTTCTTACTGGATCCGGCTCTGAAAAGAGACTACGATCAGGGTCTCTTGCGATAATGTGGAATCCCTTACTGCCCGAAAAGCAGATGTGCTTAATATCCAATTCAGTGTTCTCTAGAAGCCAATCTCTGACTCCTTGAGTCGCTGATCTGGCCTGCTCTAGCTTCGTCTTGCAAAAGGGACGGATATCAATATCGAAGACAACGAGATGATCAAGGAGTATGGGATAAGGCCTTTTTGTATCCTTCAGTCTAGGCAGATTTACTGGATTAATCCATGAAGATGTTGAGACATAAACGTCTGTTGGCATGCATCCACTGAAATCTTGTATCAGCTTCTTTCCTGTAGATATCCTACGTCGCGAAGTTATCCACGGTCCTTTCAGAGATTTCCATCTAAATTGGTGCTGAGATGGTTTTGAAAGCCAAGTGAGGTCTATCTCCCCCATCTCTGAGTAGTGTCTTTCGAGATTTTCCTCAGTCCACATGACAGTCCCCCTATGCCCAAGAAGGGACTCCAGACTTTGTTTTATTCCAAATATGTCGTCATTTGACTCGGTGGGTTCATGGGGCTCACTACTCTCGGAGTATCGTTGAGCGAAGAAAAAGGAGCCAAGGGACGAAGAGGCCGTCGTAGGGATAGACGCCGTTCTGAAGGTATTGACGCCTCTAAACAAAGAGTCCAAGACATGGATTCAGAGTCGATAAAGAGGGCCTTGGGGAGATTCACCGCAGATCCACTTCCCATGGGTTTCCCTCTCGAAATAGATCCTCCTCCAAGAAGAGTAGATGTGAAATGGGAGCTAAACGCAGTTTCAAGGGAGGTCCAAAATAGGACCGGAGAGATAGTTAGCAAGAGAGGAGAATTCGGATTCCTGCCACAAGAAAGAGTAGATGAAATCGCCTCGCAAATCGAAGAACTGCCAATCTCTCTTGAGCAAGCACTCTCTCTAAGGAACGCTTTGAATCAGGAGAAGAGCGTTTACTCTCATCATAAGCTAATGCGTAGATCTAACGAATTGAATCGTAGGTATAATTCAGGAGAGGATGTCATTTCCCTCTCAAAGAGATTTGACGCCCCTCCAGTGAACACATTCAGGGCAATCCTAACAGGAAGAGGATGGTCAAAGAACAGAATCAAGGAGTCGCTCAAGCAACCTTCGAAGATGAAGACGAGGGATAGAGAGCAATTCGAACTAGCAGAGTCAATGGATAGGGTGAGCTCAGTGAACCAGGATGAGACCCACAAGGCATCGATGGTTTTTGAGGATGTCTTGTACCTCTTCTTTGACTCCATAGGAGTCAGATATAGAACTCAGGAGCAACTAATGGCCGAGCAAAAGAAATCGGAGGGGAGGGCCGTAATTACTCCGGACTTACTTATGATCGACGATGTCAGAATAAATGGGGTCCCATGTGCTTGGATAGATGCAAAGCATTTCTTTGGGGCCGATCTGAAGTTTCCCAGGAAGAAAACTCAGAAGCAAGTTGATAGATACGTCGCGGAATACGGGCATGGCGCCATTGTTTACAGGCATGGTTTCTGTTCAGGGTTGAAGATAAACGGTGCTGAGCAACTAGATGCTAGTCCACTTGACCTTACCCTTCTAGACAAATTTCACGAGGAGTCCAACTCATAGAATATTCCCTATTCTGGTTAAAATTGTGGATAATCCCTTCTGATTCAGACTTTTCATTATTGATTCGACATTTCCTAAAGTAGAATTAATACTAGTGGGGACAATCGCAACACTAGTTCCCAACATGCAAAGTAGAGGAGTACTGTTCTCGCCCATTTCAAACTCCTGAATCGAAGCCTCGCATGTCTTCAGAACATTGGCTCTGGCAGGCTCCTCGGAAAGTCCACTGTCTAGTGAAAAGCCCTTTGAGCTACTGACTAAATCGCCCCACCTAGACTCGTCCCAAGTACCCTCAAGAAGGCGTCTCAGATTTTCATTTCCAGAACTTGTTATTGTTGACTTCCAGACCGGGTCTTCAATATACATCGAAGTGTGCTTACTGTACTCGCTATCCCATGCAAGGATAATATCCACATCAGATTTCCAACCGACCGATTTACCGGGCCCACTTTCAAGAAGATGTCCGCTATACGGAGATCCCGGTGTCTTCCGAATAACTACGCCTCCAGCAGCCAAGGCAGTCACATCACCAAGGCCACTGGACCTTTCTCGGTCTATTAGATGAGCAACCAATAGGGATCGCCTCTTACTTTCCTCGTATGGAATTCCAACTGCTCGTTGCAAGGAATCACAGAATGCAATCGAACCAGCAGCCGACATTCCGAAACCCTGTCCAACTGGTAGGCCAAGCTTTACTGTGATGTCCCAGCTATATTCAAGAATCTCTGGAACCATTTTACCGATAACCTGGAGGGCATGGACATACATCTCTGAATCCCCATCATACCCAAGGAAGGAAACCTCGATGCCAACACCCCCTTCGCTTCCTCTGGCTATCACCTCAACTCCGTCTTCCAGACAAATACCAGCCCCTAGGCTACCTTGATATGTTGGCTCAGGAGACTCGTCCTCTACAGTGAAGATGAGGGTGACATGGCCGCCGCTATGTCCACGACCGAGTAGGTCAGGCATAGTAGGTCCCTAGCCGTGAGAGGAAATAATATATCCCGCTCAGAGTACTGCCTTTAGATCGCCCTCGATACCACCGAATCTACTCGAAAGCTCTGATACGGCCATCTCAAAGGCGACCTTTGGATTCATCGAGCCATCGGTCTCGAAGGATAGAATGAACTCTTCAGGAACATCTTCCAGAACTACAGCGTCATTGAACTCTCTAGACTCTTCTGTTCCAGAGCCCACATGATTCAAGTCGTCCCTCAGTTGATCGACCTTATCGAAGTCCACCAACTTGCCATCCTTGTCGAAGTCGCTGGACTTAATTGCCAATCCTAAGTCCCATAGGATCTTGGATCTGGACTTCGTTTTGATGACACCTATTTGTCTAGGGATGAAGGACACACCACTGACAGGAGACCACTTGACGTGATCTCTTCCTCTGCCCATAACTGCAGTGGCTGAGAATTCTATCATCTGTCCTTGAAACAGCTTAGTGATTGGGATTGATTGATACTTCTTTGAGATGAAACCATCTGCATCACCTAGGAAATTTAAGTCTCCAGCGGTGACCCAAACTCCCTCTTTGGACCCCTTAACCTGACAGTAATAGAGCATTGTACATAGGGCGCACCCTCTGTCTTCTTCAACCATCTCTGCACAATTTGGGCATTCATCTTGGAAGTAGAACTCATCATGCTTAGTTGGTATTGGTATCATAGCCAACCTCTGTGCGATAACCTCGTCTGGAAGAGGCCCATCGGTTTCCCATACTTCGCCATCTTCAACTTCCGTCTTCTTAACGAATCTTACAGTATCTATGGCCATCTTAGGAGTGTCTGCCATAAGCGTCCTCCTAATCGAATTCACAAAAGCCCTATCAGTTTCTTTCAATAGAATCTTTATTTTTTCTTCGTCCTCATAGAGAATCTCTGCCTTAACCATAATTCACACCTCAGACTCGCCTACCCCGGCGACCTCCCTTAGACTTGGTACCATCAGTAGGTATGGGAGTTACATCTTCGATCCTCGTTATCTGCATTCCAGCCCTAGTTAGAGCTCTGATTGCAGAGGTAGCACCAGGAGCACTATGTGATTTGTTTCCACCAGCTCCTCTATACTTCACTATAACCTGATTGAAATCCTTCTCAACGAGCATCTCAGCTATCCTTTCCGCGGCTCTCATTGAGGCAAACGAACTGGATTTCTCCGACCCTCCCTTTGTCACCATTCCTCCAGAAACCTTGCAGATAGTCTCAGATCCAGTGAGATCTGTGGCTGTCATCAACACATTGTTATGTGTTGTGAAGATATGTAGAATTGCTTTGTGAGACATCAATTACCACTCTCCGGGATGGTGTCCTCAACTGTAGGTGCTGTTGCTTCACCGGCCTTGATATCATCAACAAAGGTATCTGCGACCTTTACTGGCCCGCCTACTGTCTCTGCCTCTTCTTCGGATGTATCAACAGTTGCTCTCATCTTCTCTAAATCCTGCCTAAATGGATGATCAGGGTCCTCATACTTCGATCCAGATGTGTATCTCAGTAGCTCCTCTTCATCCCTCAGAACGTGATATCCGGGAACAGTCATCTTCTGCTCGCCGATCGAGATGTGGCCGTGAACAATAAGATTCCTAGCTGCCCTCATTGAGGGTGCTAGACCCTTGTAGTATACTTGTGACTGGAGCCTTCTTGCCAGCATCAGCTCGACATCTATCTGAAGAATGCTATCCAAGCTAGATCCGTCAGAGAGAAGCCCCTTCCTAGTCAGGGAGTTGACCAAATCTTCTTTCTCCCTAGCGTAGTGACCTTCCGAGGTATCGACCCTCCCAATTAGCTTCATTGCCTGGTTTCTATGCCTTCTGAGAGCTGATTTCTCTCTCCAGATCTCTCTCATTCCACCGACTTTCTTTAGTCCGTACTTGGCCTTCAAAGCATGCTCTTCCTCAATTCTAGCTTGTTTCCAAGGATGTGTAGGTGTTTGTGTCTTAGGTCTTGCAAATTTTGGATCGCCCATCTAATCACCTCACTTCTTCCTCTGAACTCCGAGAGCAGAGCCCTTCCTTCCATTGCTTCGTAGTCTCTGGCCCCTGACCTTATGTCCACTTCTGTGCCTCATTCCTCGATAAGTCTTGATTCCAGCCATCCTAGCTATGTCATCATCCCTGGTCATTTTGACCTCTAGTGCAACAATATGAGCATCCTCATTTGTCTCAAGATCTCTCTGTCTATTCATGAGCCACCAAGGCATTTCAGTCGCGTATGTCCCTATTGATTCTCTGAGCTTTTCTTGCTCTTCGTCGCTTAGGTGCCCCCCAAGCTTACTGCCATCGACACCAGAAAGACGACAAATCATCTCTGCTGTCCTCATCCCAATCCCTTTGATAGAGCACAACCCAACGGAAATCTTCCTGAGCCCGTCTACGTCTGTGTCTGCAATTCTGATGATGTAAGAGAAGTCATCTCCCAGTTGTTTCTCATCTATTCCTGTCATGTACGGTCCTCCCGCGTTCACCGGTCACCCAGTGGCTGTTAAGCATCCGGGCGACCAACCATCCCTATTTGAACCGATTGGAGGACAAAGGGCCCCCTCAATCCTCTCTACAGACTACAAACATGCTGTAATCACCGGTTTCTCGGGAAAGCTCGATATCGACCATGAACGAACGTGAGCCCTCGACCTCCCTCATCGCTTTGTGAAGCCTTCTCTGGAGTTTCGGATGCATCTCCGGATCTAGAGAACATCTCAAAGTAACACTGCCTATCTCTAGCCTAGCAAGAGATGAAGCGATCTGTGCAATTGTATGCTCTTCAGGTGGCGAAAGCCTGTGTTGTACTACCTGTCCCGTTGAGACCACGAAACCTCTGACATCGTCGTCTTCGCTAATTGGCTCAGTATGTATTAGCAGCGGCCTCCTCCCTTCTGTTCTAATCCATGAGTATCCAGAACCATCAGGTATAGCCTTCGAAATCCAATCATCTTGCAAACCACTCTCTAGTACTACCGGGTCAACTATAGTGATCCATGACTCGAATGGAGGGGGCTCGAGTAGTCTTATCCCGATTACTTCATTTTCATCTCCTTCGATTTCGGACATGATATTCTTGGTGCCCATTCTAATACATCTTCTAGGTTGACTGGAAGATAGCGATCCTATCCATAACGATAGCCTATCTACTCGTCCACCCCCACGACTCATCCATTCCCAGGTCCTTGAATACCCGGGAAACACCCTTTCGACTATTTCATCAACCATCGATCTTTGTCCAGAATCAAGTCTGGGGGACAAGTCAAGGAGTATACAGGGGCCTCGTGGACCGAGCTCCAAGTATTGCTTCCAAGAAGATAAGACGGATTCTATGGAAGGCTCCATCTCATCTATGTGGTGCTTCTGAGCATCCCGGGGTCTTGCAGGATCAAGGTGCAACATAGCTACAGGGGGGTGAGCCCTAGTTCCTGATTCTCGAAGGCTCGACCAGAACTCATTCATCACTCCCTCTGAATCAGTGCTATCCCCAATAATCACTCTGTCCATGGATCTCTGGATGTCATCAGAATCAGCAGCCGCAAACATATTTGCCGCACACAAGACAGCCACGTTACCGTCTATTTCCACTCCTAGGGAAGGTCTTTTTAGAACATTTGAATATGCGATTAGCTGTAATCCAGAACCCACTGCTGCATCCAATATTATGCCCGGCCCCAATGATGCTGGATCTATCTGATTCGCACGAGCTAGAGCTACTCCCCAAGGTGTAGAAAGCCTGCGCATTTGCTCAGTCAGGTGGAACTCAGGCTCACCCTTTCTGGCCGACTTTGCACCTACTCTATTTTCTGCCTCATTGGCAACCGACTTGGATGGTTTTACAGTTGCATGTGAATTCTCCTCAGACATTCCTCGCCCTCCAATCTACCCCGAAATCGGGGCCCTATCTAGATTAACCTCGAACCTGAGCCAAACATCTTGAAGCTCATGACCATCATTATTCCCATACGCAATTGGGGGAGGAAGGAGAGTAATGTGGGAGGTCCCCGTCTCGACGCCGGGTATTAGTCCCCTATCATCGTCGATATCCAAGCCAATTGTAGACCATCCAAAGCCATCAATCGACCACCAAGGATCTCCAGCATTCTCTGTCCATGTACCGCTGTCTAGCTCTTCTCCAGTATCCGCATTCCAAACAGTATACTCTACTTCGACCCTGTCTCCCTCCTCAATGTGCAATGATCGGGCTTCAATTCCTTGGAATATGCTCACATCGAGCCTAACCTCTGCCGACATAAGTGACACATGTGAAGCGATAATTGATATTTCTCCCTCAGTAATATCCTCAGTCAACTCAATTTCCAAGATTACCGCATCACCTCCAGACATCTCATTGATTAGGTACTGTGTATCTCCCGAAGCCGAAAATAAGACATCTGGGCCCCCAATCTCCAGGAGCAGATCAAGAGTCTGATTTCCCCTATTGTAGATCACAACCGAGGCCCTGTCTCCTTGTCCTTGGTGCTCCCAGTCACATCGAAGCTCTCCGGGATACAGGAAAACCTCATCCTGGGAGGACAGATTATCAGGCCAAGTCCAATCCCCATCTCTTGAGTCACAGGTATCGAAAAGTAAGTCAACCTCCCATGCCCATCTGCCATCCATTTCAATCATCGATTCATCTACGGACTCGAAGGACTCGTCTAACTTTTCCAAGAATCCAACTGCCGAGAAACCTATCCAAATAGACGACAACAGAATTACTAATACTGTAGAAATAGAGAGCAATATTGCAGCTCTGGGAACAGCCATCTCATTGATGCCAAGAGGCACAGGAGGATGCTCAACTTCATCGGGTGTATCCGATATCCAAGACCGCGTCACATTCCTTTTGCCGGGCCCAACTGCCATCAAGGTTGGCCCACTTTGACCTCAATCATCAGGATTAGTCCACAATCAGCTCTTGGCCAGACTATCTTCATTACTTAGTCCCAACCAAGAAATTATTCCAAGCTCGAGTGCTATAATTGACAGACCGATCAAGAATACATGCGGCTGGAAAAGTATGCCGCCGTAGAACACTGCTGAGGTTATTATTGCAACAAGTAAGTCAAACAGCCCCAGAGCCCTCAGAGACTTTCTCAGTTGTAGAATTCCGATAACCCATACTGTAGTGGACAACAAAATAAGGAAAATAGGAATCATAAACGCCAAACCAGAAGCAATAGAACCAACTATTAGGAGGAGGTGTGCGTTGGTTGAGAGCATTCCAGACCATCTATCCCCCTTAGTCAATAGAGTACTTGCCAACATTACTAGCAGGATTATTCCCATCAAGATGTATATCTCACCAGTAATTCCAGAAATGCTATCAGCCCAGCTTCCAATTGAGATCATACTCATCGCCATACCCAATATGGCTATCCCAACAGCATCTGGCAGCTTCCTCCTCCACCCATGATTTATTGAGTATAGAATGGCCACGATTGCAGCTATTCCCGTAGATAGAAGAATCACAGTGAGACTCCTCATTCCTACAGCAATCCCATGCTCGTGCTCTCTGCCCTTATTCTCCCGCAGCTCTCCGATCCAATAGCTAACAAGCACCGCCAAAAGGAGACATAGCTCAAGCCCCAGAAGAGGAATCTCCCATTCCAGAGAATCGCCTGAGAACGGGTCGACCCTAAGCGGCCAAGGCATCGACTCGTACAATATTACTCCCAGAAATCTGTCTGCCAACAATGAGTAGATGAACCAATCTACAGCAATAGGAATCCTGTCAAGCATGTTGTCCTGTTGATATAGAGAAATCAGACACAGCTCCATTATCAGTATTGTAAGAACTCCCATACTGGAGAGGTCCATATTACTGGCCCCTGGTCCCAAAAGAGATGAAATATGCATAGCAACTAGTCCCGAAATACCAATTGCAATGGGCATTTCCATACCGAGAAAGTGAGGCAAATCCAACTCTAATTGCTTAGTTCTGAACCTCGCTATGGCAATCAGAACTGTGACAAAAACCCCAACTCCAAGCAGAAGTACAGGATTCGGTCCTGTTGTCAAACCCAAAACAATTCCAGAAATGAATACGAGTATCATAACTGCAATGACTATGATTGGTTTGTGAGAGATGTCAGATGTGTAAAGCTCCTCGACGTCATCCGTCTCACTCTTTTCCCGACTCTTTCTTCTTGTGGCCATCATCTCAGCCTCTCTCGCATCATATGTTGCCAAATCAGCTCCTTCATTCCCATCATTTGCCTTCTTCAATGCCATAGCTCTTCTTTCGCTCATTTTGGTAACAGTTTTCAGCTCTCGCCGCAACTCACCCTTGGCAACAAGCCAGATCGTAGCTACCATGAACATCAGGATAGATATTGCAAGATATGTGGAATTGCCTTGAACATAAGCTACGGCTATGCAAATAGACATGAGCCAAAGCGATGAAAGTGCGGGTTTAAGCAACTCATCAGTGGAGCCAGATTTGGGAAGATATATTCCAAGTATTGCTGCAGTGGAACATATAGCAACAATAGGCGAATCTAATACTGGTAGGGATGAAAAACCCTCCAAATATGTTGAAATCTCTCTATCGGGGACCATCAGAAGCAGAGCAATCCCCATCGAGCCCATTGAAACAGTGAACATCTCCTTGTCCTGCCTGCCGATTAGGAGATTTGTGACCAATATTATGCATATTAGAATCGAGATATACTCTCCCATTCCATGCCTCCACTGTATTATCATGGCAGTGACAATGATCGTCCCAATCATCATATCCAAACTACCCATCCTGACTCCTCTGAAATGGGCCAATGTGTGCATCCCCCAAAGGGCCCCAACCACCATCAGAAGAGTTAGGGACGTGAATGCTCCAAATTGAGCTAAAAACATGATTGAAACCATGGGAAGCCATAATCCTAAGCTCCACAGTTGCAAGGCTCCTGAGTCTCTTATAGATGCAGAAATCTCTGAAATACCCAAAAATTTCGAAGCTAGATTCACATCTACCTTCCCCATTCTCTCATTGACCAAAATCATCATCACGGAACAGATTAGGAGATAGATTGCCAATGGACCGGGATCCATCTCGATAATGCTTCCAGGGTCTTCCAGATCGTTTGATATGAGGAGGGTTCTAACGGCCTCTTGAATAAATTGCTCCGCAATTATCCATGACCATGGAAGGAGTACAGTAACTCCTGCCAGGGAGGGGGACTTCCTCTTAATGGCCAGAGTTCCGCTACCAATATGAAGAACAGACAACATCCCCAGAAGTAAGGCCCCCCCGTCCCCTCCTGAATCAACTGAATCGGCTGGCACTAGGATTACTAGCAAAGTTAGTACTGCCACAGTACCCATCCACAGTACTCTGTCAGTCACGCTATTTTGATCTCTGAGAATTATCGTTCCGACTGACACGGACCCCACTATCGTGAATATTGAATATTCAGAGACATTGTACAAGTCCGAAAAAGACTGCCCAAAGAGCAAGAAAAACAGAAGAATTAGCGCCACAGCCGAAAGTGGATAAAACACTCTCCCGACAGAAACCCCCCTCACAACCAGATAAGAACCAGAAAAAGCCCCAGTCAATACAGTAACCAATCCCAATGCATATCCCAGATCTCCGCTGTTTGCTGCTACAGTCAGTAATGCGCCCATCAAACCCATTGAGACTGAGACTCCCCAGAGACCAGGACTACCAAGTCCCAGTACGTTCAATCCCTTTGAAAACCAGTTTTCTTCTTTCGCGAAGCGTGTAGCCATGGATGCATTCAGTGCCGTAATTCCTAACAGTAGAACGAATAGGAGCAATGGTCTATCTAATGCCATCACTCGCAGCTCTCCTATCTCGAATCCTTTGGTTGTAGCATGCATCCCTATCCAAAGATTCGAGGATGCTATGCCAAGAGCAGCCAGATTCCCAGATTTTCTGTGAACCGCTAGTCCGTGCACTAGGATAGTGGAGATCAGAATCATCAACGCTACTCCCTCTTGGCCGTATAGGGAGCCCGCTGTGGACCCAATAGCGAGAAGCACCAATGTTGATTGAGCGGCAATAGCATCATGCTCATATCTGTAGGAGGCAGCGATATTGAGGCATACTACGACAATCAAAATAGCGCCTAATCCCTCAACTCCAACAATTCCCCACCTCTGTAATTCTAGAGATAAACCGTAAAGTACCTTCATGGAGATGATGACCCATGTTATTCCCAGAACTCTCAACCTTCGGTCACTCGACCATCTCTCTCCGAAGAAGAAACCAACTACTGCGAGAAAAACCAATGAGAAAGATGCAAGCATTGGTTCGAAAACGAAACCAATTTGAAATCCTATGGCACTGTAAACTAAAATCATGGCTCCCATAAGAATCCAGTTAATGCCCCTCTCACCATCGACAGATATCTCAGTCACTATGTCTGATTCTGGGGCCGATTTTACAGTCCCATCCCTCTCGATAGCCCCCTTGCTCTTCTTGTCTGAGAATGGATCGAAGAGCTCTCCAATGGCCTCATCGACTTCTTCGTTGACTTCACTCCCTACATCGTCCCCGTCGAATAGGGCAGTATCGACAAGGTCCCCGATATCCAACTTGTCACTGATCCTAAATGCCCGTTCTCGGATGATTTCGTCTTCCGAGGCGTCATCCACCATCGTACTGCGTAGAGCATATGAGGGATAATGACATCCCCGATTAATTCATTCTGACATCAGTTCGATTCTGATTCCATCTCTTCCGTAACCCTTGAAGCTAGATGTACTAGTCGGGACCCATGGGGGACCGAGCACTTTCGGGCTCCAGCCCCATGGCACATACTCCATTGTCGGAGCACGGCCTCAATGTGAGGGGCACAGTCCATTGGAATCTAGGGTCGGAAGAATTACACGAAATGGCAGTTTCTAGGAAGGAGGCCAAGTATACATCTCACGGAGTTCTACTAGCGACAACTGGGGAGAGAACGGGAAGATCACCCAATGACCGATTTATTGTCAAAGAACCAGGGCTTGCGGACGATGTCTGGTGGGGACAAGTAAACAGACCAATATCCGCCGAAAAATTTGAGCGACTTTTGGATAAGACTAGGGAGCATCTCAATGGGTGTAGCGACCTTTTTGTGAAAGATGCATTCTGTGGAGCCGATTCTAGACACACCATGCCAGTAAGGCTGGTTACCGAGAAAGCGTGGCACGCAGCTTTCATGCACAACATGTTCGTGAGGGCCTCTGAAGAAGATTTGAGGGAACATGCCCCGGAGTACACAATACTCCATGCCCCAAATCTGAGGGCAGTTCCAAACCAAGATGGCACGAATTCAGGGGTCTTCGTCGTCCTTGCCCTAGATAGGGGACTTGTGATAATTGGCGGGACCCATTATGCAGGTGAGATAAAAAAGGCCATTTTCACTATTATGAATCACATATTACCAGCCAAGGGGCTTCTCCCAATGCACTGCTCGGCGAATACCGACGGAATCAACTCAGCTTTGTTTTTCGGACTTTCCGGAACTGGAAAGACGACTCTTTCCGCAGATCCAGAAAGGGCCCTTGTAGGGGACGATGAACACGGATGGTCAGATGAAGGAGTATTCAACTTCGAAGGTGGATGCTATGCCAAACTAATCAATCTATCAAAGAAGGACGAACCAGCAATTTTCGCCACTACTAGGATGAAAGGTACGATTCTGGAAAACGTAGTGCTTAATGCGGATGGTACGCCAGATTTCACGAATGACTCACTAACTCAGAATACTAGGGGCTCATATCCGATAGAATCCATCGAGAATAGGACACCTGACTCCATGGCTGGCAACCCGAAGAACGTCGTGTTTCTCACATGTGATGCATTCGGCGTCCTTCCCCCACTTTCCAGGCTCACTCCTGAGCAGGCCGCATATCACTTCATATCTGGCTATACCGCTAAAGTCGCTGGCACAGAGATTGGAATAACTGAGCCGCAGGCTACCTTCTCAACATGCTTTGGCGCTCCATTCATGCCGAGACACCCCTCAGTATACGCGGATCTATTGTCAAAGAAAATCAGAGATAACGATGCCAAGTGCTGGCTGATTAACACCGGTTGGGTTGCCGGTGGATATGGTGATAGTAGCAGAATCAAAATCAAGTGGACAAGAGCCCTCCTAAATGCTGCACTGAAGGGAGATCTGGACGACGTTGTCTTCGTTAAAGATCGAAGATTCGGATTCTCAGTTCCAACGACTTGCGAGGGAGTTCCGGACAGCATCCTTCAGCCAAGAGAGACTTGGAATGACAAGAAGAAGTTCGACAACGTGGCAGATCTTCTCGCTCAAATGTTCATCGAGAACTTCGACCAGTACAAAGATGGGTGCAGTGAAGCCGTCATGTCATCTTCTCCAATAGTCCTGGGAAGCGAGTGAGACCCATCTCTGGGCTAACAGCATCCCTCTTCTTTCATCGGGGCGCTGATGAAGGATACCTTGTCCACATGGGGCGTATTCTGAAGCTGCTCATAGACCGCCCTCACATGCGATGCAGTACCCCTGACGTGAACCACGTCTACACACAAATGGCACGAATGTCCTAGCCGACTGCTGTGATGATACGCCGCTACCTCAACAGAATCAGTGCGACTCACCATCAACTTCTGCTCACTCTTCTCCTGATAATGAACGACCAAATGCCCCTCGACAATATGGCCATCATCCATATTCATCAAATCCCCTCTCTGCTGGATCTCCGCAAAGTACATCGATGCATCCCTGAGAAAGCGACTCCGGTTCTGATAGCCCGATTTTTCGATTAGACTTTCGAATGACTCAGCGAATTCCTTGTCAGCACTGAATGAAATTATTCTACTCATAGAACTCCGACAAAGCAATTAGTAATAATAATTTTGAATTATGTAATTATTAGCTTTAATTAAATATGTAATAGCTACCCGAAAGGGTATGAAGAGTGTAGCATACAGGTCAATATTGCTAAGCGTACTAATGATTACATCAAGCCTTGCAGGCTGTCTAGGGGACACTGAAGAAGATAGTACTGATGATACCAATCAAATCGAGGATCCTATCACTGTCTTCGGCTCAGTGATGGTTTCCACATATCACGTTGGTGAGCTGGTAAAGGCAGTAGCCGGAGAACATGTAGAGATCGACTACATGAGCCAGGATAATATCCCTGTGCACGATTACGACCCATCAGCTTCTGATCTAATCAGACTACAACAGGCCGATGTCTTCTTTTATCACGGGTTGAACCTAGAACCTTGGGTTGACTCAGCTTTGGAGTCACTGGGTTCCGATGCACCCCTCTCTTTCATGACGCACAAAATGGCATCCGGAGAAACAACTCTAGATTACCAGTCTCTCTTAGTTGCTGACCTTTGTGAGCTGTTGAACCAAGGACCATTCGAAGCCACCACTCTGGGATCGATGCCGGAAGACCACGACGACCACGACGACGACCACGACGATGACCACGACGATGACCACGACGACGAAGGCGGTATGCAGACTGCAGCGGGCCATGGCGACCACTCAGATGACGATGACCACGATGACCACGATGACCACGATGACCATGAAGGACATGGTCACGCTATGGCCGAGAAGGTAATCCAGAATCCAGAGGCATGCCCGGCTGATACGACCATCCAGGTATTCCACATGGAAGAAGGTGAGCACGTACTAGAGTTCGAGTCAGAGCATGGGGAGGAGTTCAACATGGCGGTTCTAAAGATGCTAGGAGGGCACGCTCATCACCATCATGACCATGGCGACGACCACGATGATGATCACTCGGACGACGAGGATGACCATGGTGAGGGATTGTGTCACAACACCGACACCCATGAGAACTACGAGTCGACGGAGGAAGACTGCGAGGCCGCAGGCCATATGTGGATGGGCCATGAAGATCATGATCTGCCAGAAATCCACGCGGACCGAGTTGCCCACACCCTCTCTTTCCCAATTCACATAGCTGGGGACTGGGTAGACGAGTGGGGAGGTGAACACTCCATCGACTCAGACTCATGGAATGACAACACCATCACACACTATGATAATCATGAGATGTGGGCCGTCGCTCAGAACAGTGAGGATGATCAGTATTACCCAGGGCTCTGGTCGAAGTACGACTGGACATGGGAATTAGAAGAGCTGTACTACTGCCAGTCCACATTCGGCGCTGATACAGAGGCAGACGCATTGGCTGCCGAGAGCGCTAACGCTAGTGATTTAGCGGCCGGATGTGGTGGATTCCCGTGGAGCCTAATGGAAGAAGTCGGCCATGACGACCATGACGATCACGGAGACGACCACTCAGACGACGAGGGCGACCACGATGACGACCATGACGATCACGGAGACGACCACTCAGACCACGAGGATGACCATGACGAACACCATGAAATTGGAGCAGTAATCATCCATATTGAGGAAGAAGGTGACTATGGATTTGCCATGCCCAGCGACATTGAACTCTATGTCGTAATGGGAGAAGGAGGGCATGACGACCATGGAGACCATGACGATCACGGAGACGACCACTCAGACGACGAGGGCGACCACGATGACGACCACTCTGACGAGGATGGAGATCACGATGACCATGACGATGAGATTGAGGCTGACCAGGATGAGGAGTCATACGACTACGATCCACACAGCTGGCTCGATCCAGTTTCGTTCAACGAGCAACTCAAATTGGTTCAGGAAAAACTGACCATGGCCTTCCCAGATGGGGCTGTTGCATTCGCAGAAAACGCTGATGCATACTCGATCGAGTTAACTGAGCTTCATGATCGCTTCGAGCAGGTACTGGGGAATCAAGGAACCTGTGTCACAGCAGGCTTGCAAAGGGTGATTGTGGCCAATCACAACGCTTACTCGTACATCTCGGTGAGGTACAATCTAGACATACTCACCATACATGGCTTAGATCCAGAAGGAGAGCCTTCACCAGCCGAAGTAGCTGAGGTCATTGAGCACATCAAGGAAGAGGGAATTACAACCCTCTTCGTTGAGGAATACACTGACCAGACAGCCGTTCAGAGCATCGTTGAGGAGACTGGCGTGGAGGTCCAGGTCCTATACACGATGGAGATGCGACCCAGTGATTCCTCGGATGACTACTTGTCCATGATGAACAAGAACATCGAAAACATATCTAGCGGAATTGGCTGCTAGATCTGAACCATGTTTAACAAGAAGGAGGGGGGAATAGATGTATTTGTCCGATGGACTACCCATAATTTTCGTGGGCTCTATTTTCCTCCTTCTTACATGTTGGTTAGGATACGAATACGTAAGGGCTAAGTATGCTTGAACCAACAAATCTCCTTTTGTCATCCCTCTGTCTTCAGAGTTGGAACGATTCTACATGCATTCGACAGGAGCTTAGTTCGTAGGGTGATGATGTTGGGAAAGCCCATACTTGACGTCTGCGATCTTTCCGTGGTGAGGTCTGGTAAGCAAATCTTGGAAGACGTCTGTCTAACGGTAAATGAGGGAGAGTTCGTTGGCATAGTGGGTCCTAACGGAAGTGGCAAGTCCACATTCCTGCTATCCGTTCTCGGGATTCTGAAGGCAGAAAGTGGCTTTGTTGAGATATACGGCCTTCCTCCGACGTCAAGAAAGCTCCATAGAAAGATTGGCTGGGTTTCTCAAGCCGCGGCAAATCTTCCCAAGGATGTCAGAATTACCGTACGCGAGCTGGTCAGACTCGGAACGATAAACTCGGCAAATATGTTTGATTGGGCTGATAACGGGCGTAGAGAGAGAGTCGACAAAGCAATCAAGATGACAGGCCTCAAGGAAGTAGAGAATACTGACATTGGTCGATTATCGGGTGGTCAGAGACAACGTGCCGTCATCGCAAGAGCGTTGGCATCAGAGGCAGACTTCATTCTGCTGGATGAGCCACTGGTGGGAGTCGATCGAGACTCCAGAAACTCTCTGCTAAGGCTGCTAGACAGACTCTGTCACGACGAAGGGAAGACGATTCTGATGGTTTCTCACGATTTGACGGCGATACGTCAGACTGCACACAGGATGGTGTTCCTCGAGGGATCTGTAAGATTTGATGGCCCCACCAAAAGCTTCCCGGATTTTCAGAGGCTGGCCGATTTGAGAGGAATTCAGGCAGTTCATGGTGATAAGGAAGTTTACTGGGAAACCACATCAAACCATAAGGAGGAATTGTGATGGGCCTAGGCATAGAGATTTTAGAGATTCTCGCACCAATCATGGAGTCACTTGCACCTCACATGCCGGGAGAGGTTTTCCCCGAATTTTTCACTTTAGAAATGTTCCAGCGTTCAATGCTTGCAGCCTTAATGGTAGCTATTGTGGGAGGATTCCTAGGGTCTTTCCTTCTCGTTCGTAATCTTGCATTGATAGGAGACGGACTGGCTCATGTTTCGTTCGGTGGAGTCGCCATCGGAATCGTTCTCGGAGCAACTTCTCCCCTATGGTACGCCCTCATGTTCAGCCTCGCTGCTTCTATTCTGATTTACGAAATGCAAGCAAGAGAAATTCTAACTGGAGATGCCTCTATTGCTATTTTTCTGACTGGAATGTTGGCACTCGGACTCGTGGTTCTCAGATACTATGGTGTGGGAATTACAGTTGAGGTTGAAAGCTACCTATGGGGGAGCCTTTTACTCACGTCCTCCGAAGATCTAGATTTGATTGCAGCTATCAGTGTGATGTCTTTCGTCCTTCTTTACCTGATTAAAGATCCATTGCTAGCAACTACTGTTGATCCATTGGCAGCATCAGTTCAGGGAATCCCTGTTCGCTTAATCGGCCTGGTTTTCAGTGCCATAACTGCGGCGGTCGTGGTGAGCATGGTGCAAGTCGTAGGCACTCTTCTTGTCACAGCTTTGCTGGTAACTCCCGCAGCCACTGCACAACAAGTAGGAAGGAGCTTTCGTTCATGTTTGATGTTTACACAGGTCTTCGGCATAAGCTCCGTTATCTTGGGCCTTTATTTCTCTGCAGAGCTCGATACGGGAAGCGGCTCAATGATCGCACTAGTTTCCGCCGTTATTTTCACTGTAGTAGTATATCTGGCAAATGCCGACTGGCTTGCGCGTTCCTTTGCAAGCTTCCGACTACGGATCACAGGTATCTCCATACCATGGTTCGAGAGAGTCGCCCGCAGGAAATAATAGAATTTCACAGAACATTCTCTACTATGGCTTCCATAGACTGCCCCTTGCCACAGTAGTAGCACCTAATCTCAATCGGATCCCTACTGACTACCCTGAGCTTCTGCGGCAGAGGCTCCCTATCGTTCTGGGTAATGCAGTTTGAAAATGTGCATCTAGCCACATTGACAAGCTCATCAGCCAGCTCTACTACTCTCTTCTCAGCAACACCGTAGTTTCTGATTATTGCAACACTGGCGTGAGGAGAGATCAAAGCTAGCCTATCTAGCTCCTCTTGATTTAGCTCCAAATCTTCGATCTTCAGTACGTCCTTCCTCCCCATCTTGTCACTGGGGACATTCATGACCAAGGAAACGGGATTTGATCTGTTCGTGTCTATTCTAAGCATCCTGATTACTTGCAGAGCGTGGCCTGCAGGAATATGGTCAATTACAGTTCCATTGCATATGGCAGTGACTCTCCTCATCTCGCTCATGTATTCACCTCCTTTGGAATCGTAACGCCCAGACCTCTACACAGTAGTGCCATTCTAGTAGGCACCCCATTGAACGCCTGTTGGAAGTACCTAGCATTGGGAGTGGAGTCTAGGCTTGGATGCAACTCTCCAACTCTTGGAAGTGGGTGCATTACTATCATCCCATCTTTTGCCCCGTGCATGTCATTAGCATCTAGCATGTAGATTCCTGCAACTTTCGCATATTCGTCCTCATCAGGAAACCGCTCTTTCTGAATTCTTGTCATGTATATGACGTCCGCATCTGGAACAGCGTCGCCAAGGTCCGAGGTCTCGAAAACCTCAGCTCCAGCGCTCCGCAAGTCACTGACGATTTCATCAGGCATAGATAGTGCCTCAGGGGAAACCAAAGTCAGCTTCGCCCCGAAACGGATTAGGGCGTGAGACAAGCTATGCACGGTCCTGCCGTATCTTAGGTCGCCAACCAAAACCACATTCAATCCCTCGATTGTTCCGTGTGCCTCTCTTATGGTGAAAAGATCCAACATGGTCTGTGTAGGATGATTTCCCGCCCCATCCCCCGCATTTAGGACCGGGATGTCTACTGCATCTGCGCTGTACTGGGCTGCACCCTGTCTCGGGTGCCTAATCACAGCGATATCAGCATAGCCTTCGACCATCTGCATTGTATCATACAAAGTCTCTCCCTTCGCCACAGATGTTCCTACGGACGTGAAGTTCAGGACCGAACCACCTAGACGCTTCATAGCTGTCTCGAAAGACATCCTAGTCCTCGTTGAGTTCTCATAGAACATGTTAGCGAGTACTTTCCCCTGAAGAAGTGGTAGGTGAACATCACCTCTAGCCACTGGCACCAATCTCTCGGAATCATCGAGTATGGACAATATCTCTTCATTGCTAAGGTCATCCATAGTCACTACGTCGGACATCGCTCTCCTTTCGCTGCGGTGATAACTAGGTCATATGTGTTGCCATTAGGGAGATTCTAGAATATTGCCCTCAAACCGTTGTCTTGATGTGTGGTGAGCGGCCCGGGTTGGTTGATGATAATCAGCCGAACACCCCTCAGGGCGTCTTTCTGTGGCGGAGGAACGGACATAGACCAGTTCTCCAAATCCCATCAAGACGGAGGCAAGGTGGTCTCACTCGCCTTGGACAAATACATCTACGTCATCGTGAACAGGAGATTCGACAATAAAGTCAGGGTTTCATACTCGGCACTTGAGATTGTTGATGATTTTGAGAACCTGAGTCATGAGCTGGTCAGGGAAGCAATGAGAGTCACGGGAGTAACCTCCGGAGTCGAGATCACGACAATAGCTGACATCCCATCCCGAGGGACCGGGCTAGGCTCCTCTTCTACAGTCACAGTAGGTCTACTAAACGCCCTTCACAAATTCGCTGGTCACGATGCATCACCGAAGCAGTTGGCCGAAGAGGCTTGCAGGATAGAGATTGAGGTTCTAGGGCAACCAATAGGGAGGCAGGACCAGTACGCTGCAGCATTCGGAGGCATCAATTCTATTTCTTTTGGCACTGATGGAGTAACAGTAAAGCCCCTGAGGGTATCTTGCCAATCAGAGATTTGCGAGCAGTTCACATTAGTTTTTACCGGTCTATCTAGAAGTGCCTCAGATGTGCTAAAGGAAGAACCAGAAGATCCAGAAGACAAACTCTCTAGAATGAGAAAAATCAGGATTCAAGCAGACTTAGCCGAGGAGTATCTTGAGTCATGTAACCTGTCTGACCTAGGTCTCCTCATTGGTGAGGCCTGGGAGGAAAAAAGAGGAATATCTTCCAGTGTAACACGAGATGAGATAGATCTACTGCATCAGGAAATAATGTCAGTAGGTGCATCAGGTGCAAAGCTATTGGGGGCAGGAGGCGGCGGATTCTTCCTTGTTCACGGAACTGTGTCACTCAGGAAAGACCTCAACCTTTTGAAACGGGGTAACAAGCTAATCCCTGTAGGCTTGGACAACAAAGGCTCCACGATTATCTATGAAGGATGATTAGAATGAAATCGGGAAAAACAGTCATTTGCCTCGCAATTATTCTCCTACTATCCCTATCCCCTCTCGTTCTCGCTGAGTCAGACGGTCAAGAGGAGCAGCCCGCCCAACCACTCGAAATCATCGGTTACTCCAAACTCACTTTCCTCGGACCACTATCCTCCGACTCCATCATCAATACAACATGGGATTTACAGATATCAATTGGTGAGAACTATGGTACAGATCTACTGCCGAATCAGTCCTTAGGAATTAGAACCCAGATTGACAGATATTTGGGAGATGAAGATGGCTACCTGTCAGAGAACGAGATTTCCTCTTTCTCGCAGATGATCTTGGCAGCAAGGTCATGGAATAATTCTGAACTGGCCGGATGTTGTATCTTCGACTATCGCCTTCTGACGCTCTCGAATCCTGTGGTGATATCAATCTCCCCTCCCTCTGCTGGCCCAGTCGTCACTGAAAGCGAATCCAGATGGGGATGGAGCGAATCAGCAGATCTAGAGGCCACCAGCGACCAGAGAACGACACGTCTCTTGGACCTGCCACGAACGGGTTCCCTCATTGAGGAAATCCCCCTTCTGGTGTCTTTACAGAGTCCATGGGAATTCAAGTTCAGTGCCATGCAGGAAGTCATTTCCGGAGAACCATCGAATTTCTCAATCCAGAGATCCGACTCTCCCGTGTACTCGACAATCAGAATCGCAATCGGACAGAACGACGTCCCATCAACAGACGTGAGCAGAACGCGGGGGACGTCAATCTCAGTCCCTCTCGATAGTCCTCTTAGTTTCTTCACAGAATGCAATGACAGTGCTCTGGAGACTCCTTATTTCGAATGGGTATTCAGGAACAATGGAACCGTCGCTTACAGCACTTCAGGCAACCAATCGAAGGGCGAGAAGACGATCATAACAGTCATTCCGGAGACATATGGATACTCATCGAAGGATGTGCTTGCTGCAGAACTGATCTGTAGGGACTCCCACGGCTCCTCGTCTAGCTGGTACGAAAACGTCATCGTTGATGGTGATGATCCAGAATATGAAATAAGGTTCACCGAGATCACCAATTCTGGGATAGTAATAGTACATAACGAATCTGAGGAAATTATTCAGATAAGGTCGGACAGTGAGCTATTTGTTGATGTAATTGCAATGGACTCCTCAAATCTTCCTGTTTCCATAATAGTCGCCTCCAATAAGTCACAAGGGTGGAGGCAGTTCTCCAATGACGAACTCCACTTCTCCACCTCCTTCATCCAAGGGGCCCAAGTAAATGGGATGCATCTGCCTGTGGAAGAAAGGCACCTAGAGAGGCAGAACAGTCTTTGGAGACTTATCCTCAATGTTACTGATGAGGCTGGAAACACCATCATGAGAACGTGGCAAGTATTCGTGGAGGACTCGTCAGCTCCCGTCGTGATACCTTCAATATTCGTAAATTCGGATCCTATGACGCCCTCAAACCCACCACGTCTGGGAGACAATCTCTCGCTTTACCTCTCAGACTCTTTTGACGATCTGGATAGCATCGAAGACACAATGTGGAATATTTCATTAGATGGCGAAATATACCGTCAAAATTTGAACTGGAGTGAGGCGGAAAAGATACTACTCCCCCCTCTTGAAATAGGGGGTCATACAATAAACATACAATCCACGGATTCAAGTTCTAATTCCGGCAATCTTTCATTCCAAATCTCGATAGAGCCCCCTTTGGGCTTTTCAATAAAAGTAATTGACACCTTCTTTTCGGAGAGGCCCTCAATAGGAAACCCCGTCACAATCACCGTGTTCGCCGAGAATTCACACTCATCCGTAGGATCGGCCAGATTGTGCTATCTGGCAGAATGTTCTGACTTTGTTCTCATGCCCGGGGCCCCATATGGTGGCTTCACACTAGAATTGGAAGTTACACCAGACAAGGCTGGTGTTTTGGATATGAGTATTGAATGGATAGGGACAGAGGATGGAGAGTCCGGGACTGTTGAATTATTAGAGGTAGTTAATGTCATAGATACTCAAGCTGATACTTCCAATCATCAAATTCAGGCGTTCTTCTTAGTGCTCTCGATTTTACTCATTCTGACGATGGTGGCAAATCGCATTTGGGGAATCGACTCAATGAAGCCTTAGCTTAGCACATTCTTCCGTGAACCTCATGAGAGAGAATACTGGCTCGCATGACATGGTTCTGCTTCCCGACTATCCCAACAGGGTGGTCAATGAGCATAGGATGAGAGTTGAGAAAGCTGCTCTGTTGGGCCTACTTACCATAATCTTCGGTGGGGCTTGGTGGCTCTGGCCGGTGGTGGACGGACAAGTCGAAATGCTCTCACGATCAGGTCACGTTTTCTTACTTTTCACCATTGCATTATTACTCTCTGACTTGATAGATTTTGGTCCCGTGGAGAGGTCAAGAATCGGCATCGCATCAAATTTATCTTGGCCCAGCCTATTTGCACTTGCTGGAACAGATCTCACATCTGTAGACGAAAAGATATCATCTGCACTGATGGTGATTATAGTGTTCTCACTGTGGATTACGACAAAATCGATTTTCGGACACTCACTTGCAACACGCAGACTTAGGGGAATGTCCAGTATCGCTTCACTAGCAATAGCATCGGCAACAATGGTAGCAATGGATTCCAATGTCTATGTATGGGTCTTGGTTTTTGTCTCAGTTTCATACACCATGATTCCAGATTTATTATCCAAAGATGAAATGCATCAGACCAGGAAGCAGTTCTCGACGAAACTGGAGGAGGCCGAGCTTTCCATGATGAAACTAAGGTCTGAGAATACAGGACTCGAACAACCAAATTCTCTCCTGAAGAGTGCCAGGGAAATTGGATGGAAAGATCCACAGAAGGGCCTTAGGATAATCGAAGAGGCAGAGAGCGAGGCTAGGAGAATTATTGCAATATCAAACGATCTCGAAGAAATACAGAGCGACGCCCTCAATTCGGTAATCAAATCAGAGGAAATCTCGAACAGTGCGAAATCACCTAGAAAAGCATATGATATGGGTATAAGGGAAGCAGAGCTAGGGTCCTTGAGAGAGGCAGAGACTCTGTTTAGAACCGCCAAGATAAAGGCTGAAAACATCATTGAAAATTGGCAAGAGGCGTACAATACCATTCTAGAAGCCGAGGAAAAAATTTCAGATTTGTCCGGTTACTCGGCGGAAAGCATAGTCAGCATGCTAGACTCCGCCAAGGAAGCTCTAGAGTCTGAAGACCCACTAGGCGCAATTCAAATCGCGTCGAACATCCCCTCGCACATAGAGAGCCTATCTGGATTGGAAGTGGAATCGACCAAGTCCTTGGAAGATGCTGAAAAGGCAGTAAAATCACTGGAGGGTGAGGCTTCACCAAGATATCTTGAGATGATTGCAAATTCTAGAAATGCATACAATGAAGGAAATTTTTCCCTTTCTAAGGGAATATCAGACAGCATCATTAGAGACGTAAGGGAATCTCTGGAATCCTCAAATGAGGTCACAAGGGCGCTCAGACAAAGGAAGAAACTAGAGTCGAGATTCCCGAAGTCCGGCAACTGGCAAGAGAGAATGAACCTCATAGCCCAACTTCATGAGTCATCTCAGTGGTCTGATGCCCACTCAGAGCTAAAATCCCTAACATCAGATCTCAGCGCATTCGAATCCGAGTTATCTGATGCTAGGGAGCTGATGGATTTCGTGAATTCAGAGTGGGAGGGGCTAACCAAGAGGATGGATTCTAGGGGGATCAGGGGAGATAATCCGGACAGGGCTTCCTGCCTCAGATCTATAGCAAAAGCCGAGAGAAGTCTTGCAGAGGGGAGGATTCAGGATTGCTTGAAGTCACTTGGAGTGGCAGATTCTCTGATGGAGACTCTTAGGGGAAAACTCTAGGGTAAGTACGCTCATTATTGCTGCTATTTCTTCCTATGTTGCCACATTCGTACCATTATTGATAGTCAAGAGCCTCATGCATCATGCCATGGACCTAGTCCTCATCGGCTCCTTCATCCTCTTCATGACTGCATTCGCTGGAATCGGACTTGCCAGCATGTTGGTCAAAGAAGACACCACAGACGACTACCTAGTTGCTGGCAGGGGCATGCATCCAGCGCTAGCTGCACTATCAGCCGTCAGTACATGGAACTCTGGATACATGTTCATTGGTTACATAGGGTTTACTTTCACAATGGGCTACTCTATTGTGTGGATAGCTTTTGGATCTATGGCGGGACAGATATTGGCATGGATATGGTTGTACAAATTCATTCAGCAATCGGCCAATGAACGTGGACTCAGATCTCTATCCTCCCTCGTCTCAGAGGCGACAGGGTCGCCCGAGGCGAAACTAGCTGCCGTTCTATCCATTCTTTTCCTATCCGTCTACGCTGCTGCTCAGCTGACTAGTGGGGGAAAGGCCCTCTACGTGATGCTGGGATGGTCCGAAGTAGTTGGAATCCTGATAGGATTTGTATTGGTCGTAGCCTATTGCTATGCCGGAGGGATAAGGGCCTCGATTTGGACTGACGCAGCCCAATCCAGCGTCATGATCCTCGGATCCTCACTACTTTGCTGGGTGGCACTGGAACAGATAGGTGGGTTTTCTGGACTTCACTCAGGGTTGGACGGGCAGAATGCCAATCTAACCAGCATTGTGCCTGCAGATTTGGGATTCGGCGTGACCCTATGGGCATTCGCATTCTTCTTGGGTGGGCTCAGCGTAGCTGGGCAACCCCAGGTTGTCACTCGTGTTATGACACTTGGAACAGATAGAGACAGGAAGACTGCGATGCTGTGGTTCTTCGCTTGGCAGACTCCCTTCCTGCTCATCATGACAATAATCGGACTGTCCAGCCGAGTAGTTTTCTCAGGAGCAGATTTTGATCCAGAGCTGGGCCTTCCTATGCTTGCTATGGAGACACTGGGGCCATTCTGGGTTGGCTTGATCCTAGCCTCAATTTTTGCAGCTACCATGTCAACTGCAGACAGTCAGGTTTTGGCTTGTACCGCTGCATTTACTGATGATGTAATGCCCGAGATAAGCCAAGATCACAAGAAGACAAAGATGGTTACTCTAGTTGTGGCAGCTTTCGCCACTGCCATATCCATCTTCGGACTCTATGTCCCGGGAGGGGATTCGGTCTTCTCCCTCGTAGTCCTAGCTGTGTACGGACTAGGATCCATCTTCGTTCCAATTCTAATTATCAGATGGTCTGGTTACGAGCCTGATACAACTCACACCACGGCAATGATGATTGCAGCATTGACAGGGGTCATTGCGTGGAGGTTGATGGGACTCAACGACGAGATATTCGAGTCCATACCAGGAATGGGGGCTGCATTCGTCACACATTTCGTGATGAATCAGATTCGTAGTTCTGATGTTTCTCCACTTGGTCGATTCGACCTACCAGAAGGTCAGAAATTGAAAGTAATAGCAGCCTCAATAATCATACCATTCAGCGCGATAGAGGTAACATATTTCTTAGCTGGACCCGATAGCTATGAGTATCAGAGGAATAATGAGTATCTGATTGACTTCGAAGAGGGGATGATTACTTGGGTGGATAACACCACAGTCGAACTAAGTGACGGTGAGGTTTTCTCCTTCTCGTTGACAGATCAGGAATTCCCAGAAGAGGCCAAAGAACGGAACATATTCTCCGTAGATTATACCGTAACAGTCCTAGATAGCTTTGATGATAACGAGGAAACAAATGGCCCTGGGTGTGTCGTTGATCCCGGCCAAGATGAAGCCGATTCGGTATCTCTTTTCGTGAGTGCCCCCTCAAATACATCCTCTTTGGAAACCCAGTCCTCAGTATACGATTGGATTGACTTGATGGCTTTCCCTCAATTTGAAACATTTCCCTTCATAACTGGCTATACTGTAGCGGAAATAGAAATGAGCTTCGATACTAGCGACTCGGTTGTTGGGGACTATTCATTTGAATTTACGGGGAATGTGGAATCAGGAGATTCGACATTTCAATGTGATAGACAAGATTCTACTGTCACAATTGAATACCTAATTGAATTGTGGTGGGTCGAGCCGAATGTCTTGGAGTGGAACGATGATGACATCTTTTTTTGATCGATGATGATGGTGGTGAGATGGAAAACTAAGCCATACTGTTCGATCTCTAAATAATATTAAATAATCCATGAATAGACAAAGTATCATGAATTGTGACTGCTGTGATTGCAGCCCATGTGGCGCAAACTGTGGATGTAACGGTTGCTGCTAGGCGCCAACCCTAATCATCCAGTCGTATCTTGCCCCGCCCCTTATTCTGTATTTTTCCGACAGACGTTGTCAAAATCCGGGGTTCTCTTCCCCTAGCTGCTAGGGAAAGAATCCACCAACCAACCGTCAGTAGGGCGGTTGAAACCATTATGACAGTTCCCACCCACATCACGATATTCCCCTCTGTGACTGGCCAAGCCCAATATGAGACACCTAGCACAACCACTACAAGCAGTATTCTAGAAGCTTCACTGGGTGTTTTCCAACCTCTGTGGTCCCTCCTCGGAGCTAGCAAGTAGTCTAGCATACACCTCACTAAGAGAATGTACTTTTCAACAACTGTTTCAATCCGTCAAATATCCGCAGCCTCTGCTATGCCTGCAGCAATGAGGGTGTCAGCTATGATGGAAGGACAGAACTCTATGTCTCCCGTTTTGAGAGTTATTTCTTCGCCATTTTCAGTAATTATTGGGTCATCGAGGTCCTGTAGTATCAGAATCCTCCTCATTTCGGGCTCCTCTCGAACTTCCTCCCTCGTCTCTGAGTGAGGATTTACAGCCCCTGATATCTCAGGGAAGTCATCTATCTCCCTTATCCTGTCCTCTTCATCGTACTCAGGGTCTTCCCAATGCGACCCCTGCTCCTGAGGTTCCGGGCCCTCGCTTTCCACGATGGGTGGCTCCTCCACGGCCTCGCCGGGAACGAATTCTGTAAGAGGGGTATGGACGGAAGAGAGAGGGGGCGGTGCAGGTGTATCCCAATTGTTGCTGAGCAGAGATCTCCACGAGACATCATGCTTGTATTTGTCAACCAGATGGCCAACGCCAGAGTAGAAAGCTCTCTCAGATGGATCGTGCTTCTCCCATTCAATCGGATCCGGACGCATTCCAGGAGCGAGAGCGCCCTCTTCAGGTGATTGAATCAGGCTCATCAGTACGGCATGCTGAGTGAAAGCATTGAGCCTGTTTCTCGTCAGGTCCTTCACCGCAGTCCTGACAACGCCAAGCTTTCTGGATTGTAACTGGGCCTTCGCAGTCATACCCTCCGACCTGATTGTCTCAGCCAATTCAGCCTCCAGATGCTGAACTAACTGACCTACTGCGCTCCAGAATCCTGGCATCGGCAGCTCGATTGGAATCGATGATCTTCGCTGCGTTCTAGCAAGCTCATCGAGGGCCCTGTCAACTGCCATAAGACGGCTTGGACTGAGCCTAGGCAAGCTTCCGTCGTCCATCATCCTCGGTACCCGGGCCTAGTGCGTGCAAGGAGACACTTGAACAATTCTCCTCTCAAACTGCAATCTCTCTAGAAGCGCGAGTATCAAGAGTGAGACTATCCTCGCAACCCCCGCAGGTGTACCCGAGTGGTCAAAGGGGGAGGGCTCAAGATCCTCTGCGTAGTGCTTCGCAGGTTCGAATCCTGCCGCCTGCACCA
>PBZE01000048.1 GCA_002730095.1 Methanobacteriota archaeon
ATCAGAGTCTCAGGTAACCGCCCTAGTTTCTGCACTTTTCCTGACTAACAGGGGGTATACTGAGATTTCACAGGAGCCGGGAAGGAATGGCAAGGTAAGCCTAGTGCCTCTTTGGGACGGGGATGAGAGTTTTTCTGAGTTGACTGCTAGGCTACATCCGGACGAGGTTGGAGTGATTGCCGATGAGTGAAGGCCCAAGTATTCACACCCTTTTGGAGGCTATTTTATTCGGTGCAGGGAGGTCCATGTCTGTTGATGAGCTAGCTTCTTTGCTCTCACTGAGGAACTTCCAGGTCACAGAAGGACTCGGGGAGCTGAAATCAATGATGGACTCTAGAAAATCCGGTGCACTGCAACTCACAGAAGTAACGGGAAGATGGATCATCGAAGTTAAGCCAGAAATATCTCCCTCTTTGCCTGAGTCATTTAAGCCTGAAATTCCTCAGAGGCTCCTTCCAGCTGCAGCTTTGATAGCGTATCACCAGCCCATGCCCCAAGCACAACTTAGGGACATGCTCGGGCCAAAAGCGTATGATCATGTCAGAGATCTTGCAAGCTTGGGCCTCATCGATAAAAGGAGAGATGGACTAACTAGGAGACTGACTACTACGAGAAGATTTGCAGAGTACTTTGGTTGTCCAGAAATAGAATTCAGAAAAGTGAGGTCATGGTTTAGGGAGGAGGCATCGAAACTAGGACTGACCAGCGCACAGCTAGCTGCCTCCCTCGCTCCCGATGAACAGATGACAATTTCCGAGTTCACAGGGGATGACAAAGAGGTTGAACTCGACGCTCAAGCAGAGGAATGACTACCATCCGTGAGTCTTGCCTGCTCCTCTGTGGCCTATGATCCTAGGACTCCCCCAAGGAATCCCATTTTCCATTTCGCTCAACCAGCTATCTTCGGAACCATCCCATTTCATTCTCCTGCCCTGCTCAAGTATAATCCTAGATTTCCTAACATCATCGATTTCGGACCAAGTCGGTAGGGAGTCACGGGCCTCTCCCATTATATCGCCCAACTCTTCTAGATGGGCTTCAGAAACCCTCCGCGACCATTCCTCATCCAGAGGCTGACTTGCAGGTCTTGGCCATCTATAGCTACCATCGGGTTTTGTAAGTACATCCGGATTCAAGTGATCCGTGACAATCGATATTCCAGCTTCCAATAGTTGATCTTCCATATGTAGCGGTGCGGGCCACACAAATGCCCCCATTCCTCTTAACGATCCATGCAACCTATCAAGTCCCTTCCCACTGAGGCCTACGGTCCTCCCCAACCTCGCATGCCTTTCCCATCCACTCATATACTCCAAGGCCATTCCTATCGAAACCATGCCCTCTTTCCGGAACCTATTCGCTATTGATGGAACAGACGTCAGGAAGAATTGAGGTATGGCGAAGGCCCTCTTAACCTTCCAATGTCTGCCCCACGGACGGATCTTTGGCATTAGCTGAGTTATCGGAATCTCAAATTCGCATTCCCTGGATGCTCTCGAAATCTCAGAAGAGAAACTCGTCACAATGGTCGATTTGGGAGGGAGTCCTAGTTCTTTAGTCATTGATGAAATCTCTCTCATTATTGATTTTAGATGTTCATTTGAGGACTTTCCAACAACAGGATGTGGCATCTTAATCTCAATATCTACGGTCTTACTTCCAGACTGCCAATTCTCCAAGAAACCCCTGTCCCCGATTACCTCCCGGAAAGTTAAAACCCCCTCTTCTTTCAACTTGGAGGTATTCATATTCTCAATACATCTGGAACTCAAAGACCCCTTTCCCGGGAGAGACTCATCATGGTAAATTACAAGCTCGCCCTCGACATCCATCCTAACGTCAAACTCAACACCATCACAGAAGTCCATGCCATGTTTGAGAGCCGGTAAAGAATTCTCAGGGGGCTGACTCCACATATCCTACTCTCTGCGGGACGCAAGAGGGCAATTAATGCAATCTGACGAATTCTTCTGGCGTGACAATACTCATTACCTCTCTGCCTCTACGGAGCTTAGGTATTGTCATGACAGAAGCAGAACTAGACCGCGCGTCCGACCCATTAGAAGTGCGTGGATATTGTATGTATGATTGGGGAAAGTCGGCCTTTGAGACCAGCGTGGTATCAGCAATTTTCCCTACTTGGTTCGCATTTTTATTCCTAGAGGCCAATGGCCTGAACACCACTATTGCTGGAATAACGATGGAAGGTGATGCACTAATTGCCTACTTAGTGGCATTTGGGACATGGGCGGTAGCCGTAGTTGCACCGGCACTGGGGGTAATAGCAGATTACAAGCCAGTTAAGATGAGCTGGCTGAGGATACTGACGTACATCGGTGCAGGCTCCACTTTCTTGCTCGGATTCGATTTCCTAATGCCTGGAAATGAGTGGATCTGGCTCCTCATCTTCTACTTTATAGCCAATATAGGATTGAATGCGGCAGGGGTTTTCTACAACGCTCTTCTTCCGCATCTTGGAACCGATGATGAGATGGATGATATCTCAAATAGGGCTTATGCGTATGGTTATCTCGGAGGAGGAATCCTTCTTCTTATACACCTCGGGCTAGTATTGGGTGTCGGTGGAAACAATGTCATTAGGTTCTGTCTCGCATCTTCCGGAGTCTGGTGGTTTGGTTTTGCCATTCTAACATTCAAGTATGTTCCAGAGCCTCCTATGGAGAACCAAAAGGACGTTCCAAGTATCAGAGAGGCTTATTCACAAGTTTGGCAGACATTAAAGGAATACAATAAATTCAGGACACTTTTCATCTACATGCTGGCTTACTTCTTCTTCATAGACGCCATCAACACTGTCTGGGCGGTTGGCCCTATCTTCGGAGCCGTTGTTCTGGGAGTGACAACTACAGAGTTGATGATCACTATTGTCGCTATCCAATTTGTTGCTTGGCCCTGTGCACTCCTATTCACACGGCTCGCCAATGCATGGGGGACAAAGAAAGCACTCAACGCTTCTCTTTTGGGCTGGCTGGTCCTAAGCTTCGCCATTCTGGGATTCGCCCCACTAGAACTGGACTCACATGACGAGTATGAGGTAATGTATGACTGGGACGAGGAATCAGGTCTGTATCAAGTTCATGTGAATTACTATGCCAGTGATATAGCCCAGAAATTGGATTTCGAAGAAGGCGAATTCGACGAGCAGAAGTGGGCCAGTGATTTCTCAGGGATGTTGCCAGTCGAACTCGATGAGAACACCGAGACATACAAATGGGCATATGGGGAAGACGCCGACACCAAGCTTTTGTTCCCAGTTGAGGGGGATGTCGCCAACATCCTAGACTCCATTGAAAAATCAAGATTCAGCATCAGTGTCTCTGGAGGGCCTCTCGATGGCTCATCTAACGTGGGCATAGATCATCCAACAAACCTCGGTGACGGGGCTTTGGATGTAATTCCCGAAACAGTAAGAAAACATGTCTGGGAGCCGCTAGGAATAGCGATAGGAATGCAATTCCTGATTTTGGGATGCATGATAGGGACATTATTCGGTGGATCACAGGGCCTTTCTAGGAGTATCTTCGGACAGATGATTCCGGAGACGAGGAGCACTGAATTCTTCGGATTCTTCGGATTCTTCGGCAAGGTAGCAGCGGCCGTCGGACCACTCCTATATGCAACAATGACTGTAATGTTCGATAGTAGGGTAGGGGTTCTCAGTATTGCCGTTCTCATCGCGATAGGGGTATTCCTCATGAGGTATGTGGATATCGAACAGGGCCGTGCTGATGCCAAGGCAGAAGACGCTAGGAACCGAGGGATCACGATCGAGCAGTAACGATGTGGAGAATCAAAACCAACTCTAACAGAATGAGGACAGGACCAGCTACTAAGAACATGGAAAGTGGATCAGGCGGAGAAAGAAACGCTCCAAATGCCATTCCAATGAACCACACTATCCCTCTGTTGCGCTTCAACGAATCAACGCTGATAACTCCGTTTCCGAGGAGTATCCATGTTAGCAAAGGAACCTGAAAACCTACGATTGAAGCGAAGTAAAGTCCGCTGATGAAGCCAATCCATGATCTAAGTTGCCAAGTCGAGCTTAGATTTGCAGATGATGCGTCTTCAGATAGGTAGTCCAGAAGGAAAGGGACCAATACTTCGTGTGAATACAGTGCCCCAATTGTCGCCAGCATGAATGACACGATGGTGATTACAAGAAGTCCCGCGAATCTCCCGCTTCTCACGTAACTTACTCTCTTGGCCTCTGCGAATATCTTACTGCCATTCCAAGAAATATCGCCAATCAGAAACATCAACGACATTACCGAACCCAATTGGACGCCTATCCTAAGCCTAAGAAGGACCGCTTCCATCGGATGTAGAATGACCACCTCGACATTGTCAGGCTTGTAGGCGGTTGAATCCAGCAAGGCCTCGATGATTCTCCCTGAAAGCGGATATCCTCCGATAAATCCGATACAGAATATCGCCAGCAGGAGAAACAATCTCCTTCTGACGTGTCCGATTAAACCACGCAACTCAGCACGAGGCAGTAGGTCCCCCTGAGCGAATTCCATGTCAGCGCGTGAGGGTCCCATAGGTCAATACATCGCCTAAGATTTCCTCAGAATTATAGTTAGGACATCCCCATCTGAAAGAGAGTGATCCAAACCCACCCGCTGCCAATCGAATTTAGCACTAGGTCCCTTGACTCTGGCATATCTGAATTTCCTCACGAAATCCCTGTGTAATTTAGCACAAACGTCCCGAACGGTCGATGTGTCTTTGACGATTAGTGGCTCAATCATGTCCGCCTCTTGCCCTTGAGGCTTCAGGAATATCGACATGAAGTGCAGATTATCGAAAATGAAGTCCTTCATATTCTCAATTCCCTCTCCTGTTTTAGCGGATACTTCCAGTATAGGCCACCCCGCTGGGAGCATCTTCCTGGTCCTCTCAAGATCTTCCTCAGTTGCAAGGTCGATTTTGTTGACTACTACTACTGCTCTGTTGTATATTCTATTTCCAGCTAATGTGTCTACGATGTGATCATCAGTAACATCAGTCCGAAGGGTCACAGTCGCCGAAACAATTCCAAAGCTCCTGATTATTCCCTGTATCTCTTCCTCAGATAGATTAGTCTGCTCTACTGTGGACCTTACGACTATTCCCCCCCTTTTGGTCCTGGTAATGAAAACTTGGGGTTCTGGTTGATTCAACCTCATTCCAGCCATCCAAAGCTCCTTGTCTAGAATGTCGAAATGCGAGTCCTGAAATGGGTCGACCACATAGAGGACCATGTCTGAACCCCTAATGACATTCAGGATTTCTCTGCCTCTGCCCTTGCCCTCAGAAGCACCCTTTATCAATCCAGGAAGATCGAGAATCTGGATCTTTGCACCTCTATGATCCAATACCCCGGGTATACAAGTTAGTGTCGTGAATGCGAATGCCCCTGCCTCAGAATCAGCACCAGTCAATTGTGAAATTAGGCTGGACTTCCCCACACTCGGAAATCCTACGAGAGAAACCGAAGCATCACCAGACTTCTTGACCTCAAAACCAGCACTAGATCCGCTCTTCTTAGCATGGGCAACAGCCTTCTCCTTCCTCTCTTTCAGTGAAGCTATTTTCGCCTTCAGCCTACCAATATGGCCCTGTGTAGCCTTGTTGTACTTGGTCTTAGAAATCTCCTCCTCCAAGGACTTGATTTGTTCTTCAATGGTTGCCAAGCTCGCTCCCTCCAACCAATATTAGCTCTACGCGAGGACTAACTTATTGAATTCGGTGGAGAAATACATCCATAGTGGTGCGAGCGAGGGTTCATGCCACACTGCCGACTGGTTTGTCTGAGGGCACATATGCCGGACGTCATAATTTCCCTGATTGATCAGAAATCTCTGGACTCAATAATGGCTATGCCAATTGGATTGATGATTGAAGGCATGGAATCAAGAAGCCTCAGGGAGTCTAGGCCAAAACCAATCCCGCCCTCAAGGCAATTCGATGTCGATTTGGAGGGAGAAATACTGGAGCTGATTGATGAAAATCCGAATATAGATCCAGACAAGACTCTTGATGATCAAAATATAATTTATGAGGAAAAGCTAGAACTCCTACTATTGATGTGCCACTGGTCATCTGCAGTCGAATGGAGATGTTGGGATGCAAGACTGTTCCTTTATGTCGAGCCAAGCCTTGACTATGAAGTCAAAAGTACCGAGTCATTCCTGACTCCAAAGATCTGGAAGGATTTCTCTTCAGCGCTTACATCTTCTGATAGATCTTCATTTATCGAGTCAGTGGTGATTGACTGGATGTCCAGAAGAGAGTCCTTGGGAGAGACAATGGATCCATCATTGGATCCGCGTATCCTGCCGACGATGGAATCTCATCAGATTATCTCAGGAGGATTATTTGACATCATCGAGAAATGGAGGGTAGATGGCCTTTTGATACTCTTGGGTAGGGAATATCTAGAGGCTAGGTCATGGCATCTGGGTGAGAAAAGGTTGGAGGACATCATTAGGTGATAGTATGACGAATCTTCCCATTTCTCCCATACCCCCTGAGCACCCCCCTCCTCCCTCAGTAGTAGTTCTTGGTAGATTCCAGCCTTTTCATCGAGGACACGCGCACATGGTCGAGTTTGCTGAAAGGTGGAGATTGGAGAATATGCCACAGGCCTCATTGGTAATTGCCATAGGTTCTTCAAATAGGCCTGAAAGCCTCAGAAATCCTTGGACTAACTCTGAACGTTCTGATATGATCTCAGAATGGCTGGAGTCATCAATCGTCGAAGGCACCCCAATTATCACGTCTATTCCAGATATTGAAGATCCACCAAATTGGGTTTCACACGCTGAAATGTATCATGGGCCGTCAGGGGTATTTATCTCCAGTGATCATGATTCATTAGACCTCTACAAGGATTCAGGATGGGAGACTGTTGAGATCCCAATGGAAGATAGAGGACGTTTTCAAGGTTGGAGGGTTCGTGAGACAGCTAGGATGATGTCCACTATAGGTGACAATGACGCCATTGTAGAAGTTCTAACTCCGACTATACCCCATTCGGTGCTGAAGCTAATGATAGACAAGCAGTATCTAAGGAGACTGGCTTTCCTTGGCGAAGGGGGAGAGCCAGTTGGATAATCACCAGTCACCTTCGAATGTGCACTCTGGATCGCAGTAGTCAACTAAAACTCCTGAGATTAGATATCCGTAGGCCATCATCTTTGCTTCAGGGACCTCCAGTACAAGATTGTGAGCTAGGGAATGATGCCACATTGGGCCATTCGTATTTCCAGTAGGAAGTGGCGGGAAATCCCCATCAAAGTAGGCGGCCGAAGAGCCACTTATCGGCCCATCAATTACTTCGACCCCAAACGGATGATATGCAGATCCGGTCACTACTGGTACGTTCCCTGTTCTTACGGCCCTATCGGCCGAGAGGGTAGTGACTTGGGCATCCATCATTGAAGTTAGGTAAAACATATCGAAAGGCTCCAGGATATCCTGGTACCCAGTCTCTCTGAAAGGCAGATATGTTTCCCCATCTGTAGAATCCCAGATAGATTGCAGAAGGGCTATGGAAACAGCGCGATCAAGTCTGGAAGGCAGTGATACATCACTGGAAAGAAGCTCAAAGAACTGCCCCGGATACTCATCAGAGCCATAGTGAGTAGATCTTTCGACTTGATGAGTGAAAGATGTCCCTCCGACCCAAAGTACGCCCCATTCTAGTTCAGGGACGAAGGCAAGCAGGGAAGGCCCCCTAAGTCCCCCAAGTGATATCCCTATGTAGTTAACAGTTTCAACATCGATCATATTAGTGCCATTGTGCTTGAAATTCTCATTGTCCGAGCAAATTCCAGTGATTGCCCGTACCATCGAGATATGGTTTATCACAGCCTGCATCTGTCTCTCCTGCTGATATTGGAACTCCTTTAGATCCATTAGTGCGAAGGTCATTGCATCTAAGTCTCCATCCGAGCTCCAGCCCTTGAAATCAGTCGCAATTACAACTGTTTGATACTCATTTGCAACCGACCTCGCATTCATGGCATATGAGTCGCCGTCTCCAAATAGCCCGTGACCGAAAACAGTCAGAGGTCCTGATGTGTTATTCTCAGCGAGAGATAATGGAATCAACATCGTGAAGTCTATCTCCCTGTTTTCAACAAATTCCGGATCACCGGTCGCCCCTCTCATCAATGGCGACCTAGCAAATTCATTTTCCATATAGTGAGGAGTTGTTACTGTTCCTCTAATCAGCCTTAGTGAAGAATTGTCATTTCCGAAGTCCTCCTCTACATCCACAATCTGGCAACCAATGCCATCATCTCCCAATCGCTGCTCCGCATCATCCCTCATGATCAGTATGTCTTCAAGAATGGACTCAGTTGAAGCTGTATGGAACCACCACGCTGATTGTAATGAGCTTCTTTCGAATCCCACACTTCCAAGATTCTGGAAAACTTCCTCATATACGCCCCTCTGGGCCTCAATGCCATCAGAGTCAGTCACATTACCATCCCTCAATGCTCTGAATCCATTTGATGGTTCAATTGGTGCACCTCCCCCATCAACTAGATTCCTGAAACCAACTGCATATGTGGTATTGTGCTCCAACCCCTCTATCGTCCTCAAGAAGAGAATAGTTTCCTCATCTTCCTGGGCACGCGCATCCAACTCTATCCAATGATGGACCTTCTCCCCAGTCTCCATGTTAAGCAAGACACTACTATGCCCCTCCATTGTCGATATTCCAATGTCGAACTGTGTTGCCATGCCTGTGATGTTTGGAATCCCATCAAAGGCAGTGAAGATTTGCGTTGAAGGGCTGAATCCATCCAACCGATCAAGTATCACCATATTGTCACTTACCGAGGATCGAGTATCTGGTATCGCTTGTCCGTCAATACTCAGGCTATATCCGGTATTCTTAGTCTCATCAACATCCAAGAAGGCACCCGAAGGAAATGGAAGCATGCAGTGGATGTGATTTGTATCGTCACAGAAATCACTGCCTCCGATTTCAATAATTTCATCTTTAGAAGAATTGGTATTGTCATCTAGCGGGTCGTCTTGCTGTTCCAATTCATCAATATCTTCGTTATTGGAATCGCCACTCGGTTCTCCAGAGCAGCCTGCCATCAACATTGAAAATACTACAATCGAGGCTAAAATCTTCCTAAATCTCGAATCCATGTCGTTCCGAGAAAGAGTTAGGATATGAAACCTAACCTAGATTAGTGCCTTCTTCGTGAAACAACGACGGCACATAGCACAGAAGATAAAACAAGCAGAATCGAGAATCCGGGCACAGAATCGCCAGATTCAGTCCCATCATCGGCCAATACCTCAATTGGTGAAGTGAAAATAATCTCAATCGAGATGACTCCCTCGACTGGAATTGACTCCCAGTCCCCTTCGTATTTCACCAAATCAATGAAGATGTCCAGGGACCCCCCTTCTAGGAGCACATTATCCATCAGAGTAGTAGATGAGAAGTTCTCCCCCCATATCCTGAAGAAGTCATTCAGAGTAAGATTATTGGAAACATCTGTTACCACATTTATCACACGCGATCCAGTGTACATGACGTGAGTAGATTGTTTACATACTTCGGTGTTGAAGCCAACATATCTTGGAACAGGAACGTCTTCGCCATCAACTGTGATCGTAAGATACATGTCTCTGTAAGATGCATCAGTCCAATCAAAGCATGCCTCGGTCACATCACCCTCTATGAATGTCTTTTCCGTTTCCTCAGAGGTTGAGTTGAAACTTGTCAGGGCAATCAAGTCCTCCTGTGACAGGTAAGGATAATCGCCATCCGAAGAGGGGAATTTTTCATTGATTGCTCCCATCATGTAATTCGCAAGTAGGCCCTGACCAACGGAGGTTGGGTGCAGTGAGTCAATCATGATGCAATTTTTGTCGCACATTTCAGGAGGAGAAATGACCTCAAACTCTCCCAACGTCCTAGCTGAAGAATTTTGTAGAAGATCATCTGAGGCCCCCATCAGATCAAAAACTTGTACACTCCCGCCGTACTCTGCTGCTATCTCAGTGAGCCTTTCAGCCCATAGGATACTTGCTTCGGTGAAGAACTGATGCTTTTCTGTAGGGAAGATCTGAGTCAGGAAAGGGAGAAAGGACATGTTTGGCAATGTCCAGACCAAGACATCGATATTTGAGTCAGTCAGTGTGTCGAGTATTATTGTGAAATTTTCTTCAAGGTGGCTGATGAAAGAGTAATCCTCATTGACAATCTGAAAGTCCGAATCAATGAAGTCCCAAGCCCCTACCATCATAGTGACCAAGGTCCCCTCTCCGTAGTTTTCCGCTATGTCAGTGTGCCTTCCAGCCTCTATCAGAGTCCAAGACCTGTCTCCGCCAACCGCTCCTTCGTAGTAATCCAAATCCATCAAATTAGCGGCATGCATTGACGCAAAAGGACCTCTGTATCCAGTGGGGTCAGAGCCCAAGGTGCTGTCTCCTAATGATGCAATTGTGTGATATTCGAAGAACTCCTCTTCATCTCCTTCGTCCTGAGCGGAAACAACGGCTGTCATAGAACTCAAAAGCATCATTGATACAATTATCATTGGGGGAAGCCCGCGCGCATACACGTTCAATCCCATGTCCCAATGATATTTAGTTAGTTGTTATGTCTAGAACTCGAAGAATCAGTCACTCGTCTTCAGTTGATTCAGAGACTATTACTCTGGAGGCCCTTAAGACTCTGTCGTGAATCATGTATCCTTCTTCTACCACTTCAACAACGGTCCCCGAATCTACTCCCTCTGGAGATGGAATCATGGCAATCGCCTCCATTTTTGTTGGATCGAATTTTTCCCCCATTGATTCAATGTGGGAAACTCCTTCCGATTCCAATGCGGTCCTGAGTCCACGAAGAGTCATCCTGACTCCCTCAATGAATCCCAAATTGTCTACTCCGTCGGATTGATTCAATGCCCTCTCCATATTTCCAATGAGGGGCAGGATCTTTCTGGCTAGGGAGGAAGGGCCAAATCTGATTGCTTCAGATCTTTCCTTAGCCGCCTTCTGCCTCATGTTCGACATCTCAGCAGCCGAATATTGAAGCTCCTTCTCTAAATGAGAAATCCTTTCTTCCAGTGTCTCAATGGGGACATCTTGGACTATTTCGGTATCCTCAGGGGCACCTCCCTCGTCTTCGCTCACAGCCTCACGTCCCATTCCCCCTTCAATAATCCAATGGAAAGCTAACCAGAGTAGAAGTACTCTCCAGCCGATTTCTGATCCCTGTCCTTCACACTCCCGGGCTTATTGATTCGCGGTCGCTTGGATTCGTGATCTCTCCTGAATGTAACCTCTACTCCAGACAAGAATCTGTTCATTCCCTTTCGGAGACTTAGTGGCCCGACCGCATGCCCCTCGACTCCCCCAGTCCCCTCAAAAACTAATAGTGAATCACTCACAATGTCCACGAAATAAATATCATGATCAATCACCATTGCAGCTTTCTCATTGCTCTCCATGGTCCTACGAATCGCCTTGGCGGCCTCCATCCTGGCATTTGCATCTAGATGGGCGCTAGGCTCATCCAGGAGATATAGATCGGCCTCTCTTCCAAGACAAATTGCGATACTGACTGCCTGCAACTCCCCTCCAGACAGTCTGGATGCTTCCAAATCTAGCATTTTGTCTATCTGTAGAGGCCTTATTACCTGAGTATGAAACTCTCCTGACCTCCACTTTGTTCCTATTTCGACATCCAGCCAAAGTTGAACAGTCCCCTCGAATTCAGCTGTAACGTGTTGGGGCTTGTAAGAAACAGCTGCCTCCATTGTGCACCACCCCTGATCTGGATCTAGCTCTCCTGCGATCATCTTGACCATGGTAGTCTTTCCTGTGGCATTGGGCCCAACCACGCCAATCACCTCGGCTGATCTAACCTGACCTTGTCCTGTAGTAAGCTGAAAATCTCCCATTTTCTTCTCCATATCCCCCCACTTGAGAATCGGGACTCCTATGTCCTCTCCCCTCGTCCTTCCCCTGACGAACTTGATTGGTTTGTCCCTTATCCTTACGTTCTCTTCAGGTAGGTACCCTTCGAGATAAGCATTGATTGCGGTCCTAGTGGTCCTAGGTGGTGTAAATATTCCATATCCAGCCCTTTCTCCATACACGACATGGAGCAAATCACATAGGACATCCAGAATGGCCAGATCGTGCTCGACAACAAGGACCCTCTTTCCCTCAGAAGAGAGGTCTTGGATTATTCTTACCATCCTCATTCTCTCGTAAATGTCCAGATACGAGGATGGCTCGTCGAAGAAATACACATCAGCTTCCTTCAGTAGAGTGGCACAAAGAGCCACCCTTTGCAACTCGCCTCCTGACAGAGAGCCTAGCTTCCTAGAAAGAATATGTGCGATTCCCAATGCCTCTGAGTATCTCACTATCTCTCCCCTGTCATCTACTCTCTCTAGAAGCTCTCTAACCTCGCCCTCGAAAATCTTAGGCAGCCTATCGATGTATTGAGGCTTCACGGCTATCGTCACTCCTTCTTCAGACAGTAGCGAAAGATAGTCTCTCAACTCTCCTCGGGGGAATGTCTGTATGACTTCGTCCCAATCGGGTGAATCATTACGCCAATCTCCGAGATTAGGTTTGATACTTCCAGACAGGAGATTTACTGCTGTAGATTTGCCCATGCCGTTGGGACCTAGAATTCCTACGACTTGTTCCTGCCTTGGAGCAGGTAATCTGAACAGCCTGAATCCATTCTCCCCGTAGCAATGTGTCATCTCGGAGTCAAGCTCTTCAGGGAGATTGATCACGATCACAGCATTGTCAGGGCAGTGTCTGGCACGATTGAAGCACACTGGACACGCTGATTCTAGGATCTTACACTTGTCGCCCTCGAATTGAATACATTCTCTCTCGCATAGGGCAGAGTATTTCTTCAGATACGAGTGAGCATTGCTATTGGGCTTGCATCTGTCCTCAAGCAGAACCGCTACCCTCATATTGCTCCCTCGCATTTCCTACTCTATACTTCTTCGCATTAACTTGACCTTGGCCACCCATCCTAAACAGCAAGGAATCTGTAGCGTGCGTAAACATAACCAGCCAGCGCTATTTTCTCGGATTTCGAGAGCTGTACTCTCTCAGTGAAAACATCACCGCCCTTCTTCTTGATTTTAGCCATTATTGACTCATAGAATTTAGCCATAGCAGCGGGAGAATACCTGGATGATTTATCCAGCATCGGTAGTAGTTTAAATGCCCTCTCTCTGTATCTCTCAGCCTGCTCTATGAAGTCCTCGACGAACGGCTTCCAACCAGGGTGATTAATCACTTTAGACCCTCCAAGCACATCTTCGGGAGTAATTCCAAATCTAGCCAGATCTTCAGTTGGCAGATAGATTCGATTCCTCGAAGCATCCTCTGCCACATCTCTGAGAATGTTAGTCAGTTGCATGTATATTCCCCATGCTTCAGCATATTCAACTGCCATTGGGTCATCATAGCCATAAATTTCTATACATACCAAACCGACAGTTGAGGCCACTCTGTAGCAGTATGCATAGAGATCTTCGAAGGTCTCATATCGATTCCTGTGGAAATCGTCCTCCATCCCACTAATCATGTCGTCAAGCTCCTGACGCTGAATTCCAAATTTCCTCACTGTATCCTTCAGGGCGATGAATATTGGATCTGTGGAGGTAACATCCTCATATGCAGTCGAGAGTTTCTTCCTATAGTAGAAAAGCTGCGACATCTTTTCGTTGTAAGAGGTCCTATCGACCACTGGGTCGCCACTGCTAAGACGTTCGATATTCACTCTGTAGTCAACTGATTCTGGATCATCAGAAGAACCTCCGGGGAAGTAGTCAACATAGTCTCCATCAGCGATATCATCTGCTCTCCTACAGAATGCATAGTAGGCACAAATAGCCCTTCTCTGTAAGTCAGGAAGATACTTGAAAGAGTGATAGAAGTTACCAGCCTCCCTCCTAGTCAACTCCTCGCAGTAGTCGTAAGCTGTTTCCACTATACTTTCCGGAACCTCATTTTCTGACCATATGGGCGCATCAATGTGGGCAAATGGATTAACTAGCTCCCCCCTTGATCCAATTACACCCATGAATAGCGCGCCCTCTCTAACTGCTTCTAGGGCTGTAATACTAATGGCGCGAACCGCCTCTCTTGTCATTCCAACGGTTTCTCTTACTCTATCTATGCCCTTGGCCTCAATATCCGGCTCAATAAGAGATACGCTTCTCTCAGAAACGAATCCAACTGTCAGGGTTTCCCCAGTCTCATCAGGAACGGACATCTACCTCAAGGAGCGACAAAGTGGCCCTATTGAACCTCTCCCTAAGTTGTGTGTGCTATTTCGATTTCACCGGCAAGACATCATGGCCGGATTTAGCTCAATAAGGAATTCGACATTCTTCTTGAAGGAATGCTCAGTACAACACTCCTGATTATGGTCTTGATTTCCTTTCTGGGCACCTTAATCCTCATTTCCCCATCCAGGACATTTTCCGTTCTGAGAAGTTTCAGAGTCCGCTGTCCAATGACTACTGGTATCATGCAGGCCCCACGAAGCCTGTATTGACCGTGAGGAATCATCTGAATGTATTTTACAGCCTCCAATAGATGATCCTCAGCTCTTTCAATGTATAGATTCATCAGAGGCCTGAATGAATCCATATTGCCCTTATCAAGTAAATCTATTGGGGATAGGCCAATTTCCCTAAGATCTTCCCCGGGAATGTAGCAACGACCTATTGAGAGATCCTCTGGGATGTCTCTAAGGATGTTAATTAGTTGCAGTGCCTTGCCAAATCTTACTGCTGAATCCATCATTTCGTGCCTCTTCTTATCATCAACATCGAAAGCGTGATTCAGACAGATTTCAGTCCAGAATTCTCCCACACTACCAGCTACCCTGTATGCATAATCATCCATTTCACTGTAATTCTCTAGACACGCTATCGTCCCATCTTCGTTTCCTGAGAACCTTTGCAAATCAAGCTCTTGGCCACCAACAATGATGTCTAGGCACCTTCTAATCAGCTTCTTGTCTATCTCCGAAGACTCATCTAGTAGGCCAATCGGACCATGAGCCCCGTCTAGAAGCTCAGCCTCAGATGGATTTTCTTGAACTTCTGACAATTCTGTGAAATCTGGAATAGTACCAGACCTTCCTTGGGCCCTCTCATTGTAATCCCTCAGAAGACTGAGCAAGTAGTCCTTGCCTCCTACGGGAGAGTCAGCAATCGTATCCGAGATTCTTGCTAGAAGGTACAAAAGCCCGATTTGACCTTTGACCGACTTGGGAAGCCTATTCAAAGTCAGATAGAATGATCTCGACGTACCTTCCAAGAGCTTGTCGTTGAATGGATCCAATCTTGTCATGGCTCATTCCTGACTCTGCGTGGGGGCCATACGTCTAAGACTCTCGCAATCCAGAATCCACCAGAGCCTCAACTAGGACCCTTCCTATTTCCGATGGATCCCTAGCGACATAGATACCAGCTCTTTCGAAGGCGGCAAACTTCTCGGATGCAGTCCCCTTCCCTCCGGAAATTATCGCTCCCGCATGCCCCATTCTCTTGCCAGGGGGGGCAGTAGATCCTGCAACAAATCCCACCACAGGCTTACTCATGTTCTCAGATACCCATTCTGCAGCATCCTCTTCAGCTGATCCACCAATTTCCCCAATCATCACCACTGCGACAGTTTCTGGATCATTCTCGAATGCTTCTAGACAATCGATGAATCCAGTCCCGCTAACGGGGTCTCCCCCGATACCAACACACGTAGTCTGCCCCTCATCAACACTCATTGTCTGTGCCACGGCCTCATATGTGAGCGTACCAGATTTGGAAACGATCCCGATTCTTCCCTTCTTGTGGATGAATGCAGGCATGATGCCGACCTTGCAACCGCCTTCAACTCCTGGAGAAATTATTCCGGGGCAGTTAGGGCCAATCAGCCTCACTCCTTCGTACCGATTCACTTTATCAACCGCTTCAATCATGTCTAATGTTGGAATTCCTTCGGTGATACAAACAATGAGCCCCCCTCCATTTTCATTGAAGGCTTCGGCAGCCTCATGGATTGCTCCGGCCGCGAAACGAGCCGGTACGTAGATCGCGCTAACATCAGCTCCAGTCTCAGCTACAGCCTCACTCATACTGTTGAATACTGGAATCTCATTACCTTCCAAGTCAATCTTTTGTCCGCCCTTTCCGGGGGTTACTCCCCCAACAACATTGGTACTGTAGCGCAGCATCCTTGTCCCATGGAAAGTTCCTTGCTTACCCGTAATTCCTTGAATCAGGATCTTACTATCCTCGTCGATCCAGATGGCCATTAGTTACCACCTCCGATACATTCGACAATCTTCCTTGCTCCTTCTGAAAGAGAGCTAACAGTATGTATGGAAATATCGCTACTATCAAGGATTGCCTTGCCTTCTCTGTGGTTGGTGCCAGAGAAACGCACTACTAAGGGAACATCCAAATCAATCTCTTTGGACGCCTCGATAACACTATTGGCAACCATATCGCAACGAATGATGCCGCCAAAGATATTCACCAAAATCCCCTCGACATTCTCATCCTCAAGTATAATCTGGAAGGCTGCAGTAATTGACTCACGAGTAGCACCTCCTCCTATGTCGAGAAAGTTTGCAGGCTCCCCGCCGTAAAGCTTGATCACATCCATTGATGCCATCGCCAGCCCAGCCCCATTGACCAAGCAGCCAATGTTGCCATCCAGTTTTACGTAGGAAAGTCCCAGATCATTAGCTCTTATTTCAACATCTTCCTCCTCAGATAGGTCTCTGACTTCCTCTCTCCATGGATGTCTGAAATTAGCGTTTTCATCCAGTGAAACCTTAGCATCGAGAGCAATCATTGAACCCCCCTTCGTCTTAACAAGTGGGTTAATCTCAATCATCGAGCAGTCTTTATCCAGAAACATCCGATAAAGCGATTCTAACATTCGATCAAGCTCCTCTGCAGAATCCCCTGACAAGCCAAGAGACTCAGACAGAGACGCGCAATCTCTCTTATCTAGGCCATCTGAAGGGTCTGCCCAGATTTTGTGAATAGCTTCCGGCGTCCTCTCTGCAACTTCTTCGATATCAACGCCACCTTCAGTAGATGCCATTACGAGAACAGATTTCCGATCCCTGTCCACCAAGATGGCCAAATAATATTCATGATCAATATCGCAGCCAGACTCCACGTACATGTTTGTGACAATTTTTCCTTCAGCTCCCGTTTGCTTGGTCACTAATCTGTTGCCACATATGTTCCTGGAGAACTCCTCGACATCATCCCTAGAGAAGGCTATCTTTACTCCTCCTTTCATTACTTCTTGTCCGGATTTGGGATCATACAGTATCCCCTTGCCCCTCCCGCCCGCATGAATCTGGCTCTTGACAGCAACTACTTGAGATCCGAGTGAGTCATATGCAGCTAGGGCATCATCTACACTTTTACAGTGAACTCCTTCGAGCACATTTACTCCGAATTCACGGAACATTTCCTTGGCCTGATACTCGTGGATGTTCATATTACAGCCCGGCCACTGGCACTCTGTCTTTGAAGGATGCGCTGAACGGAACTCGGACAGGGACACGAAGTGCTCAAACAGTTTCACTATGCCCCGGGGCTATGGACGTGCTAGTACTGGCAGGTGGATTGGGGACCAGACTACGCCCATTGACGGAGGGTAGGGCCAAGCCACTACTTCCGATTCTTGACAAGACTCTATTGGAGAGAGTCGTGGAATGCGTTCCAGATGATTTAGTAGACAGAGTCGTTGTTGCTGCTGGATACGGGGTAGAAGAAATCATCGAATTCTCCAATTCGGAAAGGGCACCGTATGATGTGTTACTTTCTGTCGAGTCTGAACCATTGGGTACAGGTGGGGCAGTTGCACATGCAATCCCAAAGCTTCTAGGAGAAGGTCCAGTGATAATTCTCAATGGGGACTTAATCTCAAGCGTTGACGTCAAGGCACTCCTCCAGCATCACAATCATACAGGAGCGAGTGCTACCCTATCTCTTTGGGAAGTGGAAGATCCGAGTAGATTTGGAGTATGTGACTTGGATGAGGACGGCATGATTAGGAGATTTCAGGAGAAGCCAGAGGCAGGGACAGAGTTTTCAAACCTAATAAACGCTGGATGTTCGATAATCAGTAGAGAGATTCTGGAGTCCCTACCTTCTGGTAAATTCAGTATGGAAAGAGAGATTTTTCCAAAAATTGCTGAGTCCGGAATGATGGCTGGTTTATCATTCGAGGGATATTTTGTGGATGCCGGTACTCCAAAATCATTTATTGAAGCCTCTATGGTGTGTATAGAAAATGACAGATTTGTCAGCGGAAAGAGCTTCTCAGGATCTTGGTTCGGGACCAATTCAGTTTGTGAGGGATCCGTCGAGAATTGCTCCATTGGAAATAATGTAGTCATATCCAAAGGTGCATCACTGCGTAACTCTGTCATTCTTGAAGGGGCGATAATCGGTATCGGCTCCAATCTCGAATCATGTATCGTCGGTGAGGGTTCAGTAATTCCTCCAAATTCCGTATTGGTAGGCGAAGTTATTGCGAAATCACAGTAATTCCCAATAGCCCAATAATGCCAACATGTCTCTTGAGTAATCTCGAGCGGTATAGTTCAAATCTTGAGGTATCATCGCACAATCATGAGCAACCCCCTCATTATTGTCAACTTCAAGACATATCAGGACGCGCAGGGCCATTCAGCAGAGGCGCTAGCACGTGTGATGGAGTCAGTGGAAACCGATGCCAGACTAGTTGCAGCAGTCTCAGCACTGGACCTATCATCAGTGGTAAAGGCTGCTCCTAATCTGGAGGTCTGGTGCCAGCACCTGGATCCGATAAGCTTCGGTTCCAATACTGGATGGATACATCCCGACACGGCTATAGCCAGGGGCGCGAAGGGTACTCTGATCAATCATGCTGAGCACAAGGTAAGCCTTGAACAGGTCGCCATGCTGCTGGATCAGGTACCAGAGGGATTCGAGGTATGTGCATGCGCTGCAAATATAGACGAGGCCAAATCACTAGCAGCCCTTGTCCCCGACTACGTTGCAGTGGAGCCGCCAGAGCTTATTGGAGGGGACGTATCTGTGACTTCGGCAGACCCAGGAATAGTCTCTGGAACGGTTTCAGCGGTAAAAGAGACCAATGATCAAGTTCAGGTCTTGTGCGGCGCGGGGGTTAAATCAGGCCAAGATATCTCTACAGCAATCGATCTGGGGGCCATTGGAGTTTTGTTAGCCAGTGGAGTCACCAAGTCATCAAATCCAGCTGATTCCCTAGCTGAGCTGGTCTCCCTTCTGTGAGGGGTTGCTAAATGTGGTTACCAGATAGCAGATTACTACAATAGCTATCATGTATGATATTTGACTTATTTCTCTGACATTCTGCAAGAACAGAACGAGAAAGAACATGCAAGATATGACTCCGAGAAGTACCATGTGGATAATATGCGATCCATTCAATCTCGGATCGATGAAGTCATAGAAGTAAATGCCAGATCTTCGTGCATTAAATGCAGAAAATAGTACGTAAATACAACCGAAAATTATCGGATATGAGACATGCTCAAACGTCAATGAATACCCACAAACAACAGCTTCAGCAAATATGAATAAAACGTTCCCATTGTGCATAAGTTGACTGTCCCACTTGAAGTAATGCTCAATATTGTCACCTCTGGCATTGGCCTCTGGTATTAGTAAGAAGGTGACCGTTCCACTTACGAGTAATGCCGAAGCAATGCTAGAGGAAAGCAAGGCAGGAACAATCCAAGTCATGTTATGGCCAATTTCCCAACCGAAGTATTCCGACCAAGAGAACATCGATGTGACCGCGAAATATAAGCCCATTAGAGTGAAGCTCCACATGGTAAAAGCCGAAAGCCTTCTAGTCCCCGTTATTCTCTGTGGCCCATACTTTTTCGTTTCGTAGTCGAGGACGTTGTAGGTCAGTCCCTTTGGGTCCAATGCGATAACTGCAATAGTCAGAAAGCAAACAACTGATGAAATTAATCTAAACAATGCCAAGTATTGAGTAGGAACGAGATCGGAAGTGGAAATCTCAGCCAGTGAGTATTCTTGTGAGCCGCCCGAACCGATTGCTAGAATAATAGAGGAAATCAAGACGATTCCCACAAGAATGAATGTTGTCCATGAGCGATCATTAGAAGAGTACTCCCTGATGCCGACCATAAGGTTCCATTGATGCAC
>PBZE01000049.1 GCA_002730095.1 Methanobacteriota archaeon
AGGGGTTTGGTCGGTGAACCGACTGATCCAATTTAGCGAGCTCAGCGTCATGTCTGCACCCCTCTGAAAACTCGACCTATTCAAGAATTGTTTTCTTGATGCCCACTGCCATGGTAGCTTGTAATTTGGTGCCGGGAGCGGGACTTGAACCCGCGACCTTCGGATGTCTCAGACAATCTTCAGTTAGGCTGTTGCGCTCATCGACTAGCTCCAGAGGGGCTGTGCCCCCCGCAGAAAGTTACCCTATGAGTCCGACGCGCTACCAACTACGCCACCCCGGCGACGAGCCGGGGACCGGCACCGACCATTTGAGCGTTAGCGTCCTCGAAGAGGCCCCGAGGCACCCACAGGGTTGATGTGGGGGTCACCTCCGAGTGGGGCCGATAGCCATGGTAGACGTGGATACCGCCATGCGTGCGAGCGCCTTTGAGAAGCGCAAGAGAGGTCGTGGCGGGTCAGGGGACAAGGAGGAGCCGAAGAGCCGTGAGCTGGAGCCTTTCAAGCCCGATGAGCACGCTGTGAAGGAGGTCGCTGACGCCTACTCGATGTGGCTGGTCATAATCTACGGTCTGAGTGTGGCCCTTTTCATGCGATACGTGTTCATGCCGACTACCACGGAGCCTAGCAGGATCCTGTGGGTGCTCCCCGTCTCACTTGCCGCTACAGTCCCATCTCTGCACAAACTGGTGCTGCCCTCGAGGATTGTCGAGCTCTACACAGGCGGGAACTGGTTCAGGGCCTGCTTCCTGTTCGTCTTCTCGTGGTTGGCCCTCACTTTCGTGCTGTCCAACCCCCCACTGAGTGACATCGCGCCACCAACGGCATCCAACGGAATAGACATACAGGAGGCAGATGGGATAATCGACTCAAGCTGGAGAGGGGGCGAGTACATGTTGGAGATAGACCGAGATGAGGTCCATGTTGTCATGGGAATGGGGGTTTCCGACAACATCGACGCTGAGTCCGCGCAGGTCCTAATCACCCTCACTCACAAGGGCAACACTCTGATTCTCGCGAACGACACTGCAGGCAATCTTACGGATGCCATGGGGACCTTCGATGATCTCGACTCCGGCGATTGGCTGAGGGGGAACGAGACTACCCTAACCAGGAAGGCGAACCTTGGCCCGAAGGTCTCCAATAGGGCGGAGGACGTATCCTTGGCATGGGACCTGGGGTTACTGGGGCCCGGGACTTACGATCTGCACGTCGAGATGAGCGAGTCCCGAGAGGGCATGGGCCCTTGGGATGTCAACACGTGGACTGCTGACTGGGAGATCAAGATAAGCCAGACAGGCTGATTACAGATTTCTCGCACCCATTCCCAAACAGCATCTAATATACTCACCCAAGATGCCATACTGTTATGTCTAGATACGCCATTGCAGGTTTCAACATGCCACAGCTGTCCATTATGGCAGGCGGGATGATGGGGACCCTAGGAATCGCCTTCTTTGCCGCAACTGATTATGTGACTGCCTTGTTCCCCTTGCTTTTCGGCGTTATTTTGGCCGGTTCTGGTGGAATTTCGATCGTAAGACCGTCACTGAATGCGGCAACCATGCACATCGCGTTCATGGTGTCCTCGATTTCGGTTCTGCTGGGGCTTGGGACTGCACTGACAGGGAGCTGGGTCACCACCACCTCGCTCATCGAGCAGGTGATGATGGCTGCTATCGGTGCCGGGCATGTAACGGCTGGTTATGGGGCGTACCTGCACGGGAAACCGACCTCGGAAGGCGATGTCCAGACTTGTGGAATATCGGACATGGATGACTCCCCTGCCGAGGTACGTTCGATCTCAGACATTCTGGGCACTCCTGAAGAGAGAATCACTCCTGCTGCGGTCTTTGCCATAGTGACTGACTGATTCAGCTCTTCAGGTCAGGGGAAAGAAGCGTGCAGAGCCTGGCCGTCATGGCATCGAGCTGGAGGGCCTCTCCACCTCCCTCGACCATCCTGAAGTCCGCCTCTGCCATGGTCTGAGTAACGGATAGCTTCTGGCTCTCAGTCAGGAACGGCACATCCCCAAGTCCACGATGGAGCTGATTCACAAGATCCGTGCCAGCTAGTCCGAAGCGATCGAGCAGATCCCTGAGCCTCCTTCTAGCGGGTTGGAAACCATCCTCCCTGCATGCGAGGAAGAAGCGGTGGAGCTCTTCCGGGGGAGCAGTGGCCGTTGTCTCGTAGACAATCTCCCTCGAGACATGCTCATCCATCGAAGCGGCGACTTGAAGGGACGTGATCGCCTTCCTCAGATCCCCGAGGCTGACGTGAACGATGGCATCCGCTGCGTCATCGTCGAGTTTGATGCCCTCTCCCTCTGCAACTGCGACAACCATCGACCTGACTTGGTCATCGGCCAGCGGCCTGAACCTGAAGACTGCGCAACGGGACTGTATGGGCTCGATAATCTTGGACGAGTAGTTGCACGAGAGAATGAACCTACAGGTCTGGGCGTTCTGCTCCATTATCCTCCTGAGTGCCCCCTGGGCGTCTGGAGTTAGTGCATCGGCCTCATCCAGGAAGATGACCTTGAAGTTGGTACCAGGGACTGGTGCGGTCCTTGCGAACTGTTTGACTTTGGTCCTGATGGACTCCAGCTTCCTCTCATCACTGGCATTCATCTCGAGAAGGTTCCTTCGATAGTCGTCCCCGAACACGTCCTTGGCAAGTGCGATCGCTGCCGTGGTCTTTCCTGTTCCAGGCGGGCCTGCGAACATTAGATGGGGGAACGACCTGTTTCCAGCGTATGCCTTCAGGCGGTCCACCACCTGTTTCTGGCCCTTGATATCCCCCACGGTGCTGGGACGGTGCCTCTCAACCCACAGCTCGCTCATGTTAACCGGACCTCACTAGCAGGCGAGCGTCCTTGAAGGTTGGGGGTGGCCTCAGTAGCTCTCTTCGTCGTTAGGGAAGTCACCGCTCCTGACATCCGTGATGTACTGCTTGACCGCGTTGTCGATGGCATCGCCGAGGTCTGCGTATCTCCTCAGGAACCTCGGCGAGAAGTCCTTCGTTATGCCCAGCATGTCATGAAGAACCAGAACCTGTCCGTCACAGTCAGTACCTGCACCAATTCCGATTGTCGGGATATGGAGCTTGTCACTAACCATCTTGGCGAGTTTTGCTGGTATCTTCTCGAGAACGATAGCGAAGCAACCTGCCTCCTGAAGGGCGAGTGCGTCCGAGATCAGCCTCTCTGCCTCTTGGTCCTCCTTGGCCCTGACCCCATAGGTCCCGAACTTGTAGATTGACTGAGGCGTGAGGCCGAGATGGCCCATGACTGGAATTCCAGCGGTTAGTATCCTCTTGATGGAGTCGGTGATCTCGACGCCCCCCTCAAGTTTGACCGCGTGCCCGGCAGATTCCTTCATTATCCGAATGGCGCTCTTCAAGGCGAGCTTTGTATCTCCCTGATAGGTGCCGAATGGCATGTCGACAACTACGAGTGCCCTGTCTACCCCCTTTACAACGCATTGTGCGTGATATATCATGTGCTCCAGAGTGATGGGCACTGTCGTGTCGTTGCCCGCCATTACGTTGGATGCAGAGTCGCCAACGAGAATGACGTCGATTCCAGCCCCATCAACTAGTCTAGTCAGCGAATAGTCGTAGGAGGTCAGCATAGTGATATTCTCACCTGCCCTCTTCATCTCCTGGAGGGTATGAGTAGTGACTTTCTTCGCACGACCAGCTATCGCCATTGACACACCCGGGTTGCCTCGAGAGGAGTTCGAGTCTTCAATTGCACGCCTGAGAAAAATCACTCAGATTCGGAAATGCCGTCGAAGAGTTTGTCTTCGTCGATGCCTAATAGGAACTCATCGATGTCTATTATGCCATTAGCGTCTATGTCTATCTCGTGGAAAAGATTGCGGACATGGAACCTTTCCAGGTGAGGTGCGATAATGCTCATTGCGTGAACAAACTCTCCCTCCGTCATGTGCTCTGAGTATCTCTGCTTCATTCCCGAGACGGTGTGGAAGACCAGCCACCTCTTCTCACGCTCGGCTTGGGTGGCATTGGTGAACTCGGTTCTTACAGTCCTCCACGGGGTCAACATAGGATGTGCGCGCGACTTCCCGTATAGGAAGTAAATCAGGAGTCCAACCGAAGCGCAGGCCAAGCCTCCGATAACAGCAGTCATGCCCATGACGTAGAGTAGGACTGCTCCGCTCAGTATCCCAAAAATCTGGATGAACGGATACATCGGCGACTTCCACTCTGGGCGATACCAGGAATGTGTGTCAGATGCCCTTCTTAGGACAATCACTGAGGCATTGATGGTCATGAAAATCATGATCTTGAAGCCAGAAGCGAGCTTTGCTATCTCCTCAACTGGCAGTAGTGTAATGGAAAGCCCCATTGCGACCCCTGTTCCAACTATGGCTAGGTGAGGTGTCTCATAGCGTGGATGGACGTTTTCCAGTGCCTCTGGCAGTAAGTTGTCCCTAGCCATGGCAAAGGGGAACCTGGAGGTGGCCATGAGCGAGGCCAGTGCTAGGGAGGTCAGCACGGTCACTGCGAATACCGCTGAGATAGTTCCTGCAGTGGTCCCTCCGACCGTCTCAGCGAATACATAGATGGGGTCCTCCCTTGCTTCTCCATCGGCGAGGTACCCCGTTGGTTCCACAGCCGACACCATCACGATTGTGATCATCACGTACAGGGCGCACGCTATCAGTAGCGAGAGAATCATCCCGTATGGGATATTCCTGCTGGGATTCTTGATCTCCCCCCCTACGGCGGCTATCTTGGTCACTCCGGCATATGCCACGAAAACAAAGGCCGTGGCATGTGCCACATCCTCCCATCCAGACCCATATGCTCCCTCTCCGAAGGCTGCATCCCAGTTCATGGGAAGGGTGAAGATGGACCAAATGCACATAACAGCAAGGAAAATCACCATTATCACCACAATTGGAGTCTGGATTTTCTTGATTCTAGTGACTCCTAAAATGTTGATCATCGTGATCAGCGCCAGAAGAATTAGCGCGGCCAGCTCAATATTGATGGTGATATCAAGAAGTTCTTCCAAGGCCCATAGGTATGCTTTGAATCCAATAAGGGCGAAGGCCGACTTCAACATCGAGGCCCCCCATAGTCCCGCTCCAGCGATCGTTCCCACCAACGGGCCGAAGGTCCTCTCAATGTAGACGTAGGACCCACCCGAGGAGGGCATTGCAGTGGATAGCTCGCCCTTTGAGACGGCTGCAGGGAGGATTGCCAGAGCGGCAAGCAGGTATGCTAGCCAAATTCCAGCTACAGGGACGGTCCCCCCTCCCATATCCACCATAACCAATGCAGGGAGGACGAATAGGCCTGAGCCGAGCATGGCCGATAGTGAAATAATTACGACTGAGAACATTCCCAGCTTCCTCTCCAGAGTGTCGGAAAGTCCCTCGATGGGCCTGTAGACGAAGTCGATTAGTTCCCTTGGACTGCGGTTCGCCATGCCTAATGGGATGACTGCTGTTTGTTGAACGTTACCACGGCCGTATATCGAAGAACGGTCCGAAATACCCACAGAGTTAGAAAGGGCGGCATGTCGCGTTGAATCATGACCAACAAGATTGAGCAGAACACCATTGCATCCGTTCACTACACGGGTACATTCACTGACGGCGAGATTTTCGACTCGAGCGAGGGCAGGGACCCTCTTTCCTTCGAAGTCGGAAAGGGCCAAATGATTTCTGGATTCGAGCAGGAGATGCTCGGTGCTGAGATCGGCGAGAAGAGAGAATTCACACTGACACCCGACAGGGCATATGGGGAGAGGGACGAGGATGCTGTACAGACGATTCCTAGGAGCCAGTTCCCAGAGGGAATGGAAATCGAGGTCGGAATGGTTCTGGGAGCCCAGAGCGAGATGGGGCCCATTCAGTTTTCGGTCTCATCCGTCGAAGATGATTCCGTCACAGTTGACTTCAACCACCAGATGGCTGGAAAGACTCTGAACTTCAGCGTAGAGGTAGTAGATGTCCGTGAAGCTCCAGAGCAGAAGGAAATGGACAATTGCGGTCCCGGTTGCGGTTGTAACTGAATCAGTATGTGTCGACCCAAGGGTTAGAAGTTAGCCCTCTACGGCAGGGCCATGGAAACTAAGGTCGAGATGAACAAGGTAGTGTCTGTCCACTACACGGGAGCCTACACCGATGGCGAGATATTCGACACCAGTGAGGGACGTGACCCGCTGTCATTCTTAGTTGGGCATGGTCAGATGATATCAGGATTCGAGCAGGAGATGCTTGGTGCAGAGGTGGGGGAGAAGAGGAGCTTTACTCTGACCCCTGACAAGGCGTATGGCATGAGGGATGAGTCGGCTATCCAGAAGGTCCCTAGGGACCAGTTCCCGGAGGGCATGCAAATAGAGCCAGGCATGGTCCTCGGGGCTCAGAGCGATCGAGGCCCGGTACAATTCTCGGTCGTCTCGATAGATGGGGATGAGGTCACAGTTGACTTCAACCACCAGATGGCTGGGATGACACTCAGGTTCAGTGTTGAGGTTGTTGGAGTGAGGGAGGCCACCAGGGACGAGTTGGCCCATGGGCATGCTCACGGCCCCGGTGGATTCGAGCACTAGGACTCCGAATCATTCTTTCATGGGGGCTCGTCTGACGTCATGATGAGGGTCGCAGCTGTTCTTGCGGCAATTCTCACGTTGTCTCCTATGATTGGGGGGTGTCTTGGAACGGATCTTGTCCCCTCCCTCATCGATGACTCGACTGAAAACGAGCCTCTGAGGATAAATCACATACAGATGGAAGGGACACATAACTCGTATCATGTGGAGCCTATTTTCTCCCCTACGAGAGAATACATGTACACTCACCAGGAGCTGGGGGTTCAGGCTTCCGAACAGGGAGTGAGGCAGTTTGAGATTGACGTTTGGTGGGATGTTAGAGAGGGCCTCAGAGTTTACCACAACCAGTATGACTCGGGTACGACTTGCCCCACATTCCAAAGCTGCTTGGAGACTCTTCTTCTATGGTCGCAGGAGAATAATGGGCATCATCCGATCATGATTTGGATTGAGCCCAAGGACTGGCTTGAGCAGGGCGTTGAAATCACAACTACCGTGGAGCTCACTGGCATCCTTCAGGAGATTGAGGATGAGATTTCCCAATTCTGGCCAGCGAATCTGACCATAACCCCTGATGACGTACGTGGAGATAGATCCAATCTCACCGAGGGGGTGCTAGAAGAGGGCTGGCCTCTGATCGACGAGAGTCGTGGAAAGGCGATGTTCATACTTCTGGCAACAGGGGATATGAGGGGCCTGTACATGGACGATCGGCCTGGATTAGTCGGGGCTAGGATGTTTCCGATGTTCACCTCTCAAGGCCAGTACCCCGGAGAGGAGGTGATATTCTCACTCACTGACCCCATAGGTGACGGAGGGGAGATCACCCGACTTGTAGAGGAGGGATTCATCGTCAGGACGAGGGCCGATAGTGGCGGGGTCGAGCCGGACAACAATGATACTTCCAGATTTGAGGCGGCCCTAGCATCGGGTGCTCACACCATTGCTACAGATTACCCGGGACCGGTCGAAGGAATGGATTACTGGATCGAGATCCCCGAAGGAAATCCCAGCAGGTGTAATCCAGTAATTGCACCAGTTTGGTGCACATCTTTGGATATCGAGAGCCTGGAAACCTCTGTTTGATCAGTTAATCGTACCATCTTCAAGTTCGCCTCTCTCTGAGGCGTCGAACCAAACCACTCTGCATTCCCTGCACGCGTCCAGATCAATCGTTTCTTCGGCATCTGGCACCATTGCCTTCACTGCGGTTACAACGACGGCAATTGCCAGTCCAGCTACCAGTCCCTCTGCTGATTTGGGAACCCTTCCACTTGTCCTTCCATGGCCCCCGGAATCATCAGACGGAGTGTACGGTACGGAGAACCTTCCCATTTTCTCATCGCATATTGGACACTTTAGATCGCTAGTATGCGGAGCCATGCTGTCAATCAATGAGTTGAGTTTGGATAAGGATTCTTTATCGAATATGTACGCCATTGCCTTTTCTTCGAACATCCTCCCATAGCAGGAGTTGCAAACATGGGTTTTAGAATTGATTAAGCCAAATGATGATGCAGCAAAACCAAACCAAGCAATTCCAAAGAGAGCTAGGATTCCTACGCTTGGATGAGGAGGAGAGCCATTGGTTGCGATAGCGGTATTTGACCAGTCATATGCAATGAAGGACCATATGAAGTAAATTCCTGCTAGTACAGGGATGCCGATTAAGAACGCCAATCCGAGGTCTGAGACGCCGACTTGTTCATCTTGGTAAGACATCTTTCCGCACCCTCTCGGGCACTCGAATTCTTCTCCCTTTGCTTCGGCATTGGCCTTTTGCCCTAGAGTATGCTCGGATTCGTCCGTCTCTTCTTGAGCAGTCGCTCGGAGTTCCTCCAAATCGATCTCACGAATTGCCATCTCGTCACGCATGTGCCTATTGCAGATTCCATTGGACCTGAACTCGAGCGCGTTGCAACCCTCGACTGCGCAGTTCCGCTTGCCCATAAATGGTGAACAACTAGCATGGGCTTCAATTTATGGGCGTATCACACCTTCGCGATTACCTTCATCTCTATCGCAATCGGGGACGGAAGAGCGTTTATCGAGACAGTGGTCCTAGCGGGCATTATTTCGCCGAAATGCTCGGCATATACCTCATTGTAGGCCTTGAAGTCCCTGTCCATGTCAATTAGGAATACCAGAACGTCGACAACATTTTCCAGGCCTGCTCCGTACTCTTCCAGTATCACCCTAATATTGTTGATCACGGAGTGAGCCTGCGCAGTGATATCATAATCCAATGGGTTTCCGGAACCGTCCCTTACAGGGCCTCCGGGAATCTCGTTTGTCTCCGGAGACCTTGGTCCCATCCCACTTACGAATACTAGGTCTCCGACTCTCCTGAGGTGTGGGTACGCACCCATAGCTGAGGGGCCTGTCTCCGCTGTGAAGGGGCCGTCTTGGCTAGTCATCTTTCCTGCCGTTTTCTTCCCCACGACTCCTCCGACTATCCCTCCTACCGGGCCTCCCACTGCTACTCCAGCCGCGGCACCTACCGCACCACCAGCATTTGTGAACATAGTCTTCCCATAGGAGTTGTACAGGGCCTCAATGGCCTCATCTGGGGCCTCAACCAGATTCCTCAGCATCTCCAAACGATGTGCGAATGCGGAGCTTTCTTCTTCGTCGGGGGCCTCATTGGCCATCAGAGCATCCCCTTGTTCAGAACGTCGCGATCCCCGTGGTAGTACTCGACATCGTCCTCATCGAACTCTTTGTCGCCGACTGACCCGGAAGAGGGGGTGAGTGTCACCACAGCCCCTCCAGAGCCATGTAGTGCCTCGTAAGCGAGAACCTCTCCATCGTAGTTGTTGTGCTGGCCCATGGTAGCCGCCATCCACCAAGCTGGCTTGTAAGCGACAACCTTCTGGACCCTTATCTGCCCGTGAATCTCCCTCGAAAGCTGAGATAGATCCTCCAGCCTGCCATCTGCGAAGAACTCCAGTATCTTCCTGTTCCACTCATCGTCTTTGGGGCTGTGAATGCGATCCTCTACTGGGTCTATGTGCTCTGTGAACATCCTGTTTGACAAGCTCGAGACAACGACGACTACGGCTTTCTTTTTCTGCTTCGAGAGAGCGTCCCTGATCGACTTTCCCAGCACTATCGTCTCGGACCTGTTGGCATACATGTTGCTCGATACAATGCACGCGGGAATTCTGTTGTCTGGGTTGAGTAGCTTCAATGCGACGACAGATCCGGTGTCAATCGGGAATCCCTCGTATGCGATTGTGCGGGAGTGCAGGCCCCTGTCCTTCGCGGAGTCCCTCAGACACTCTGCGAAGTCTACGTCCATCCTGAATTTGTATGGCATACTCCCCAGATAGTGGAAGTCGTCATCCACGTGTGTCCACTCTGGTTCCGGGTGAGCCTGGATCTGATGCCCTATTATGCTGGGCCACGTAGTGGAGTAGACGATAATCAGATCTGCATCGCTTTGCTCGATTCTCTCTCGACAGGTTTCGAAAGCCTGTCTGAGTTTTGCATATCCCGGACTAGCATCAGGAGATAGCAGTGGCTGAGGATGGGGGGGGCAGTAAATTCCGAAAAGTACCTCTGATTCTTCCATCATAAACACCTCAGAGGACAATCTCTCTAGTGACACCGTTAGGGTCCCATGCTGCGACCAGATTTCCAGTCCCTATGACTGACTGGTATCCATATATCTCTGCTGAGTATTCCGGGAAGCCCATTGCGGACATCATCCAAGTGAGGCCCCCTGCCTCAGTTTCTGCGATGGTCTGTTCAGTGAACTCTGGAAGTATATCGATGAGCTCCCTCATCTTTCCATTTCTCATAAGGTCGACCAGCTTCATGTCCCAGACGTACTGACTGTGATTGTATATGTGCTCTCGGCTCATATCTTCGGGGAGTGGGGACTCAGTCACGAAATGCCTGTGGGAAAGGCTGTGGCTGCTGATCATGACGACTTTCTTCCCGCTCTCTTCGATTGCCTCTGCGCAAGCCCTTCCTAGGGCTGCTGCCTGCTCGTTCATTACCTCGGCAGAGTAGTAATGCGCATTCCTATTGCTACTGATTGTGACGATTGGCTTGTCCCAATCCGGATTGAGCATGTGGCACGATGTGATGGTGCCGTAATCAACCCTGAAGTCCTGATTCCTCATCATCTTGGTTATTATCCCGTGCTCCGATGCCTTCTCTCGCATCTTCTCAGCCAAATCGACGTCGACCTTGATGTCGTAGTTGTACCTGAAGATATTCGGGAAGACTGGATCCACTGACTTGGACTTGAATTCTGGCAGCCCTAGGAAGTGTGTCCCGATGTAGGTCTGCCAGTGTGGAGTGAAAATTACCAGAGCGTCGTAGTCAATTGATTTCAGCTTCCTAGCGAGTCTGTTATAGCCCCATCTTAGAGTCTCCCATCCTCCTTCTGAAACTGGCTCATTCTGTTCAGGATTCTCTGCATAAACAACGTGAGGCGGATGAGGAGCGAGGCAACCGAGGACTATTTCCCCCTTTGGCATGTTGTCTGAGATGAAGAAATCTAAAGAAAACCTTTCGGAGAAATACCAGACTTCATTGGTGAGAATTGTGACGCATGGATATGAAGTGGGACAAGCCCCCTCTTTGGCCGGTAGCGTTGCCGAGCATCTTAGGCTTCATCTCCGGATGCCTCCCCTACATTTTGGAGTCTGATTACCTGATTGTTGAGTCAAAATTCTCACTATTAGCCCCCTTTGGAATGGCAGCAGCAGGATGTTTAGTGATCTGTTTCATGCAAAGAAGAATTGACTCCAAGATTGAGATGTCTCTTGGCTGTGTCTCTGCGCTCCTATTCTCCCTCTTGCCCCAGCTACTTTTCTTCGTATGGTTCGTGCCCGTGATGCTAATTTGGATTCGTGAATCGATTTTCGTTTGGAGGAAAAGCTATCCTGCGTTCCGAATAGGCGTCTGGATCGGACTGGGGGCTGCTTCAGGAGTCTACATGGGCGGAATCTTCGCCTTCAATGTGGCTTGACTGGGACCTTTTGACATCTATCACTAGGCCTGTGACGAAGAAGGCTGGCAACGATGCGAGTACCGCTGACCAGATTAGCTCGTCATCGAAGTAGTGCATTGTGATTCTGACTTCCTCGGTGGATTGGGTGGAGTGGCAGATTACTAGATGAGTATCGAAAATCGTGTTCGTTTCGACTGTGGCTACAACCGATTCCCCGTGGGCTATTGTATGATTGGAATGATGCGGCATTTCGAGGAGATCATAGAAATCATAGCCTTCTGAGAAATGCCCTCTTTCAAACACATGAACGACCTCGCTTCTCATAGATATGACGCAGATTATGGAGCTCTCTTGAGGAGTCGTCCCTGATGTGCTGTCCAAGTTCCTAATCTCCACGGTCACAGGGTGTGAAAGACTGTGCACCTCCACTGTATCGATGATGAAATCGCCCTCTCCTATTCTGAAATTCGGAGCTTCTTCATCGACCCCGGGACCGTCCACTGTGGCTTGTACCATGACTGTGGAGCATAGTATGGTGAAAATTATCGCTGTTGAGAGCGCCCTTTTTGTGGGAATCAGTGACTTCCATCCGTTTGCAGGCCTATTTCGTAGTATGGGTTGCCACCAATGGCAGAAAATAGCGCATATCACACCCAGAAACAATCCGGGAACCACATCGGTGATCCAATGAATTCCAAGGTACTGTATGCTGAAGAAGTAAATCCCGACATTGACCAGTACGAATAAATCGAGTTCCCTGTGCCTCCATTCCCTTATGGAAATCCCCAAGTCCCTGCAATGTAATCTATTGATTATCAACAGGCCCGCTGGTAATCCGAAATGTAGGCTCGGGAATCCATTGTCCATGGGATCGTTATTTGTGAAGAACTCAATATACCACGAATCATGGTAGAGGAGGGCTTCCATGCCAGGAATGAATGAGCTCGTTACCTCCACGTTGAAGAAAAGGTACATTGGAACTGCAAGAACGTAAATCACGAAGTAGTTCAGAGTAGCCTTGTCAGCCATCACGTGATCTTTGACCATGATGAAATAAATAGGTAGGAACCAAATCGTGAACAGATATACATAGAGATAGTGGAATGATAGCACGTCTGTTAGAAGGTCGCTCTTGAATGCGTTCTGTGCCCAGATAGTGAAATCCCCCTCTACGGAATGAATCCAGTGGGTATAACCACCCACTCTGGCCTTAATGGGCTCATTATGATGGTCTATCACTGCCTTGTACAGGTACATGACCACAAACAGAGAGATGTGCCACTTGTATCCCTTTTCCCTGATCTCAGAGGGCAGTTCTGAGAGCTTTAGGCGTTCTCCCTTCTCATCTCTGGAAAGAAGATTTCTCAGGGGAATAGTGGAAATAAGAATGAATGCCATTATCGTGCCATATGGTCCGATGGGCCACGACATAAACGGGGCCCGGCATAGGGCAGTCATGAACATTGCACATGATTCATTGCTGGCGTTCGCCATCCATCTGCAATGCTTCCTCCACGCCGGTGTATGAAACTCCTGCGAATCCTATCACCATAATCCACTCAAAGAACGCTGCGATAGACAGTGAAGGGGCCCCCAGGTCACTGCACTCCAAGACGACCCCCATATGGCCAGCGGGAATGGAAAGTGAAAATCCGGCATAGGAAAATACGGAAACTGACAATGCGAGGAGTGATGCCAATGAGAATATGGTCCAATTCCTCCTCGAACTGTATAAACCCGAAAATCCTACGTCGACCTCGGACATCCTTCGAGCAATAATGGTAGATAGGATGGCCCAAGTAATCGTCCCTCCGAAAATCACCCTCGCCTGTATCATGTGGAGCTCCATGCTAATATGCCAAGGAGTATGTGATATCCAAATCAAGCAGATCCCAGACAATAATGCTGAGATGGTCGAGATCAGATTCAATTTTTCGATTCCCGAATCGGGATTTTCCCTACTCCATTTGTCCCTCAAGAGATAGAATTGGATAGAAAGGGGCGTCATCAGAATTCCAGTGATGGTGAACCCTGCGGTAAATGCCCAGCTTGAGGCAGGATTAGTATCTGTATCCGAGATGAATGGGACTAGTGGGTCGCACCCATCTGAGATCCAAAGGACATATGACAGTGCAAGAGTCAGAATCTGGACTGCCACGGTGATAGTGACCAGCCTCCCGAGTTTAGACGGGGAGATCAAACGGAACATAGCAGTCGTAAGGCTCGACTATATTCAATGAATCCCTAACCATCAATACTCATGGCCCCCTTTGGGCTTCATGGACGGTCACGAGCTATGGCTGTCCAAATGCCTCGAGATGGGTTTTTCTTCCGATGCCAGGATGTACGAGGAGGGGACTAGAACTTCACAGGATGCTGCCGAACAGCTAGGGTGCGAGGTATCTCACATAGCCAAGTCGATAGTTTTCATCGGGAAGGAGTGTGCGGTGGTTGTAATTACATCTGGTTCGAACAGGGTAGACAGGAAGGGCAAGCTGAAGAGGATTCTTGGGTACAAGCCCGGTATGGCCGATCCAGGTTATGTCGAGGAGAGCACGGGTTACAGAGTCGGGGGAGTCCCCCCTTTTGGGCACACTAAGGTAACACAGGTTTTGATGGACGAGGATTTGATGCAATATGATACCATATGGGGGGCCGGGGGAACGGCTCAGACCGTTTTTCCGATTTCTCCGAAGGCACTCTTGGAGATTTCGGGTGCAACTCTAGTTGATGTCAAACAGTAGTGGTAATATGTCGGTTGAGAGGTTACTAGAATCCGCCTCCCGGCTCAGGGATGATACCGATGAAATGGGGAAGCTACTGGTCGAGGAGGGCTCGGTCGACTATGTGTACAACCCCCTGAAGTACGCATGGGGGGTTCACCAGAGGTACATCCAGATTTCCGGAGACGGTGGTGCCAAGACGGTAATGCTCGGAATGAACCCTGGGCCGCATGGAATGGGGCAGATGGGGATACCATTTGCTGCAACCAGCATGGTAAGGAACGTTCTGGGAATAAGCGGAATCCCTGTGGAACAGCCATCTTCCCCTCATCCCAGAAGGCCCGTGATAGGCCTTGAATACCCGCGGGAGGAGGTATCAGGAACAAGGATCTGGGGACTTCTTTCGGAGACATATGGGAGTTCTGACCGTATATTCGAGAAGGTGTTCCTGGTCAATCATTGCCCGCTCATGCTACTGGATGGAGAGAGGGGGACGAATGTCACTCCGGACAAGATTTCTGGCAATACTGCAAGAAGGCTCCTCAGGAGGTGTGACGAACACTTGTTGGAGGTAGTGGATGCACTGAATGCGGATTGTGTGATCGGGATTGGAAAATTCGCTGAGAAAAGGGCAATCAAGGCACTGAATGGAAGTGATGTGCTAGTCAAGGGGTGTTGGCACCCATCTCCAGCATCCCCTCTTGCAAATAGGAATGGTGGGGCGGACTGGCGCGAAAACGTTCGAGCGGTATTGCCCTAGAGCAAAGAAAAATACTGTATTGATATCAAGTAAACAGTTAAGTCGACTGATGTCCCGTGAAGTCTCATGGACGCCAAGACGACGCCCGAGTACCTGATTTCAAATGCCAATGACATACCTAACCAACCTGCCATCTCTTGGAAGGATGGATCTGGTAACTGGATCACTCTCACCTGGTCCGAATTCTACGAGACTGCGAAGGAGGTCGCAAGGTCCCTAATCTCTATGGGTTTTGAGGCGGGAGACAAACTAAGCATCTACTCGTACAACAGATATGAGTGGTACACAGCTTATGTTGCTGCGAACATGTGCAATGGAGTAGCCGTCGGAGTTTACCACACCTGTTCCCCTGAGGAAGTAGAGTGGGTCGTAGGAAATTCCGACTCCAAAGTGGTCTTTGTCGGGACCAATCCGATGGATGGAGGCGATCCGAGCAAGATGTGCAGTCACCGCCTACAAGCTGCAATGGAGAACCTAGGAAAGGTCGAGGCTGTGGTTTCAATGGTGGGAATGGACGCTATTGACCATGACAAGGCCATGACATGGGAGCAATTCGTTTCAAACGCGGACTCGACCCCTGAATCGGCGGTTATGGATAGGATTTCGAGTATCAAGCCCTCTGATCCGGCCACATTGATCTATACATCTGGAACCACTGGAAATCCCAAGGGAGTTGTACTGACGCATGAAAACATGTACTTCGAGATTGGTCAGGTCCACAAGCTCATGAGCTTCAAACAGGGTGATGGATATGTCTCTTGGCTGCCTTGCGCACACGTCTTCGGACAACTGGCCGACAATCACCTATGGATCAGGGACGCAATTCACATGAGAGTTGTCGATAATCCGTTGCATGCCATAGACTACTGCAAGGAAGTGCAGCCGCACCTCTTCATTGGAGTTCCAAGGATTTACGAGAAGGTATACAGCAACCTAGTTGCCGGCCTAGGATGGAAAGTCAAACTTCTTGGCGTTCCCGTCTTAGGAGGCATAATCAAGAAGAAGGCCAAGGGGAAGATTGGTTTCTCAAACGTGATTTTCTCGATTACTGGTGCCGCTCCTATCAATCCCGATATTCTGACCCTTTTCCACAAGCTTGGTGTACCTCTTTTCGAGGGTTACGGCATGACGGAGACATCAGCTGGAGCGACCCTAGGGGCACCTGGAAACAATAGGATTGGGTCCGTTGGAAGGCCCTTCCCAGATACTGAGCTGAGGATCGCAGATCCCGATGAGAATGGGAATGGGGAGATCCAGTTCAAGGGCAAGCACATAATGGCAGGATACTACAAAAATCCTGAAGCAACTGCTGAGACCATGACTGAAGATGGCTGGTTAAAGTCAGGAGACTTAGGGAAAATAGACATGGACGGCTTCGTTTACGTCACAGGTCGCCTCAAGGAAATCTATGTGAGCTCAGCTGGGAAGAATATAGCGCCCTTGGTGATCGAGGAGACAATGAAGTCCATACCAGTTGTATCGCAATGCATGCTAGTTGGCGACAACAGGAAGTACTGCAGCGCTCTCTTCACACTGGATGTTGGTGCTATCCTCCGAGACGTACATGGATTGGATGGTGCCACGGAAGTCCCCAAGGACCCTGCCAAGCAACTTGCAAAGCTTGCTGAGCTAGGGCACGATCTGTCAGAGTACACTTCAGTTGGGAGTGAGACTCACAAGCAGCTCGAGGCAGCGGTGATGGAACTAAATGGGAAGTTCAGCAATCCCGAGCAAGTCAAGAAATTCACCATCCTTCCACGCGATCTGAGTGTGGATGATGGAGAGCTTACTCCTACGCTGAAGATTAGGAGAAAGCAGATTCGAGAGAACTGGTCATCTGAGATTGAAGCGATGTACTCCTGAGGGCGTCAGATGACTCCTGAGGCATGGGCCGCATTGGCTGTCGTCTTCATGCTTGGGGCGATGAGCCCCGGCCCCTCCCTTGCAGTGATACTTAGCAATACAATGTCTGGAGGCAGGCGTCAGGGAATTGCTACAGGACTCGGACACGGGATTGGTTTCGGAATATATGCATTCCTTGCCGCCTTGGGGCTAGCCACTGCGCTATCTGTCCATGAGGTGGCTCAGTTAGTCCTAATGTGGGGGGGCGTAGGCATTCTTCTTTGGTTGGGCTTCAAATTCATCAAGAGCTCATTGGACGGGCCCAAGATCTCCTATGTTGATGAAGGGGGTTCTTCCGAAGTAACAGGATTCTTCCAAGGATTCATGATTGCATTGTTCAATCCAAAGATTCTGGCCTGGATGCTCGCACTTTACGCCCCATTCATTGAAGCCGATGTCAGTATCGAAACTCTCATGGGCATGGGAGCGCTTGGAATGGGGATAGATGGAACTTGGTACGTGACCGTGGCAACTATCCTAAGCTCTGGGAATGGCATCGAGAAGCTCCGATCCAATGCCCACATCATCGATGGCTGCATGGGAGTTCTAATGTTCATTTTCGCGGCGCTACTGGCCGGTGGATGGTTCTAGTCAAAGGATGATGAATGGCAATTGGAGCAATACCTCCAGAGCCAATGCCAGAGCTGTTGACTCCACTCTCGTATCCTCATACGGTTCGTTGCCTGGATTTACTATTCTCTGAAGCTCCCCCGCATCGAACCAGAAGGTGTTGCACTCTGGGCATCCATCTATCTCAATAGGCTCCATGTCGGTCCCATTTATCCTCTTGAAGATGATATTCCTGACCCTCATCTTTGAGCTGCAACAGGGGCAGTCTAGATCTACCTCCTCACAATCACTACTGAATGCCTCGTGCATCTTCTTCAGCTTTCCTTCGGTCATGGAGTTAGCAGCAGCCTCGGCGTTCAGGAGCATACCTGAGCAAGTCGGGCAGTGGGAGATTCCGTGATCGATGAAGGCGGAGCGGGTCTGCTCGGTGTGTGCCACTAGTTTAGAACCATCCCTCGGACATAGCATCTGTAGGCCTCGTCAATCAGGACGAGTAGGGGTTCTTGAATTATGACCCGAATTATTCTCTATGACTAGTCGATGAAGATATTTTCGTATTTTTCCGTCTTCCGTCGGCTTCATGTCTGGTGGTGCTGTCCGGAATGCATGGCAGATGCCCAGTTGCCCCTCAGGATTATCACGGCTGCGGCCATCTTTGATGGCCATGATGCGGCCATAGGGATATTCAGGAGAATTCTGCAGAGCCAGGGATGCGAGGTGATTCACCTTGGCCACGACAGGGGGGCTGATGAGGTAGCCAGAGCTGCAATTCAGGAGGACGCACATGCAGTGGCGATCACGTCTTACC
>PBZE01000050.1 GCA_002730095.1 Methanobacteriota archaeon
CTCCATGGGGGCTCGTGGAAAGGGGCGAAGATGGACATAACAGGCTGGCCAAGGAGCTTCTTCCAAAGATTCTGATTACCGATCCTTCGGTACAGGCCCTCAAGGAGATGGAAGAGGCAGACAGAACTGACCTGCCAGCTGGCTGGCTCAAGAATAGGGTTGTCAAGATTTTCAGATATAGCAGGTCTGCGGGTGCAAGTACCGCATACAGGTTGATTGTGGAGAGTAACTAAGGAGGAATATGTATGAAAGAAATTGTTGAGAGTTATTTCGCGCACAGAAGCATGGTAAATCACCAGCTGGCATCATACGATGACTGCATCCCAAGTGGTGATGGGAAAGGAAGCAGGATGGAAAAAATAGTCAGAGGAATCAGAATAGGCAGCGACGATCCTCTAGAGGACGTCCCAGGTGGTGAAGATGCGGGCGGGATGATCAAGCTTGACGTTCTGGATAAAGAAATCTACATCCGAATGAAAGGAATCAGACTAGGTGCCCCTACAGTTAGGGAGGCAAATGGGGCAGAGCACCCTGCTACCCCTCTGGAATGCCGTCTAAGAAAGTTAACATATTTCTCCCCCATCTACATGGATTTCAAGATTTACAGGGACGATCTACCGCCTTCTACCACCGATTCAGATATCGGGTTCATCGAGGAAGAAGGGGTCCATATCGGCAATCTTCCTATAATGGTCAGATCTGGTAGGTGCAACCTGCACCCCGATCATATCGCAGGAACTCAGGAGAAGTCGCTAAAACTCTCGCCTACCACCTCAGCTGAAGATGCTCAAAGGCACAAGGAGCTTCTTAGAAAGGCAGGGGAAGATCCTCTTGACCCAGGGGGCTACTTCATCATTAACGGAACAGAGAGGGTCCTAATTTCAATGGAAGACCTGGCTCCAAACAGAGTAACCGTAGAGAAGAACAAGAAATATGCGCATGAAACCGAGGTCGCTAAGATATTCTCCCAGAAGGATGGAGTGAGGAAGCCGATCAACGTCGAAAAGAGGCGTGATGGAATGCTTATGGTGAAGATACCAAGTGCGGGTACTACCGCAATCCCCGTCGTCCTTTTGATGAGGGCTCTGGGAATGGAGAATGATAGAGACATTTTCTCCGCGATTGCTGGCCCAGTAGAGGCAATGAAATACACGGTCGCGAACTTGAATGATGTCAAGGACAACCCCGAGTACGGAGTAGACAACACAGAGGAGGCAATGGCATGGCTCGAGAAGAAATTCGCAGCGGGTCAGCAAAAGGAATACAGGGAATCTAGGATCCAGAACTTACTCGACAAGGAACTACTCCCGCATCTAGGTTCAGACGACACAGTAAGGACCAAGAAGGCGATTTTCCTTGGCCGAATTGTAAGGCAAGTTCTTGAGATGGCCATCACAAACAGAGATCCAAACGATAAGGATCATTATGCCAATAAGAGAGTCAGACTCGCTGGAGACTTGATGGAAGATCTATTCAGAGTCGGAGTTCAAGGACTTGCTCGGGATCTCAAATATCAACTTGAAAGGCACCACAACAGGAAGAGAGAACTCAAGATCAACTCATGTCTGAGGCCTGATGTCCTTACCTCCAAGATTATGCATGCTCTGGCAACAGGTAACTGGGTCGGTGGAAGATCCGGAGTGAGTCAATTACTCGACAGAACAACATATCTAGCTTCACTTTCCCACATGAGAAGGGTTACTAGCCCACTCGTAAGGAGCCAGCCACATTTCGAGGCCAGGGATCTGCACCCCACGCATTGGGGTAGACTTTGTCCAAATGAAACCCCCGAAGGTCAGAATTGTGGACTCGTTAAAAACGCAGCACAGATGATCGATGTTTCCGAAGAAGTTCTAGAAGACGACGTCAAGGAGCTACTTATCGAAGCAGGAGTTAATCCGAACCCAGAGGGATGGGCCGATGGCTCAAGAATTCACGTTAATGGCGATATTTTCGGACTGCACAAGAGGCCCAACAAACTCGTCTCCCAATTCAAGAGGAGGAGGAGATCCGGTAGAATTAGGCCTGAGGTAAGTATCAGGCACGATACTGAGAACAGAGACGTGTTCATCAATACCGACAGAGGCAGGATAATGAGGCCCCTGCTGGTATTGGAAGATGGAACTCTAAATCTTTCCAAATTCCACCTAGAAGGTTTGAGGACAGGAGAAATCAACTTCTCAGACTTAGTCTCATCAGGAGTCATTGAGTGGGTAGATGCAGAGGAAGAAGAGGACCTTCTAATAGCTCCAAGGCCTTTCGACCTACCTGAACTATCTCCAAAGAACAAGAGGCCCATCGACCCAGCTAAGGTCGAATGGACGAATCTTGGAGACGAAGAGATTTCCAAGGCCAAGTTGAAGGTCGACGTCAGAATGCCCGATGGCTCGACTGTATCTGAGAAGTTTTCAGTGCCGCTGAATTACCACCAGAAAGAGATGGAGTCTCTCCGAAAGAAGGAGAAGAAAGACAACACAGTACTTGTTTACACTCACGTAGAGATAGATCCCCAGCTAATACTGGGAGTTTGTGCGGCTTTAGTGCCATATCCGGAACACAACTCTACTCCCCGAGTTACAGGTGGAACTGCAATGGTAAAGCAGAGCCTAGGTCTTCCAAGTGCCAATTATCGGCTGAGGCCGGATACTAGGGCTCATGTTATGCATTATCCCCAAGTTTCTGTTGTTGGAACTAGAGCGATGGATACCACTAATTTCAACAGTAGACCCGGTGGACAAAACTTCGTTGTTGCTATTATGAGCCATCATGGCTACAATATGCAAGACGCCGTAATTATGAACAAGGCTTCCGTTGAGCGTGGCTTAGGGAGATCTTCATTCATCAGGACATACAATGCAGAAAACAGGAGGTTCCCTGGTGGTCAGGAGGAGAGGATCGAAGTACCCGGAACTGGTCTTGATGAGGTCAAAGGAATGAAGTCATTCGATAGTTATGCACATCTTGAGAGGGACGGACTCCCAGTTCCAGAGGAATTCCTCTCAAGTGGAGGAGGTCCAGACTCTGCTGTCCTCGTAGGAAAAACGAGCCCTCCAAGGTTCTTGGAAGAGGCGCATGGAGCATTCCTTCAGGCACAGGAAAGAAGGGAGTCTTCGATGATGGTCCGACATGGTGAATACGGTTGGGTCGACAATGTCTTCGTGACCGAATCACTGGACTCTGGCAGACTTGTAAGAATTACACTGCGGACCAATAAGATCCCCGAGTTAGGCGACAAGTTCGCCAGCCGCCACGGGCAGAAAGGAATCATCGGAAGAATCGTCGAGGAAGGAGACATGCCTTTCACTGCAGACGGAACAATTCCTGATTTGATTATCAATCCCCACGCCATCCCATCGAGAATGACCGTCGCGCACGTCCTTGAGATGATAGGGGGGAAAGTCGGCTCCCTAGAAGCTAGGAGAATAGATGGAACAGCGTTTACAGGTGAGAAAGAAGATTCTCTGAGGGCCGGTCTGCTTAGAAATGGATTCAACCATACTGGAAGGGAGAATATGATTAGCGGCGAAACAGGCGAGCAATATCCCGCCGAAGTGTTCGTCGGAGTAATTTACTATCAGAGGCTCCATCACCTGGTCAGCAGTAAGTTACATGCCAGAAGCAGGGGAAGAGTACAGATCCTAACTAGGCAACCTACCGAGGGCCGTGCAAGACAGGGCGGACTGAGGTTCGGTGAGATGGAAAGGGACTGCCTAATCTCCCACGGAGCTTCAATGGTCATCAAAGACCGTCTTCTAGACGAGTCCGATGGTTGGCCACTGATGGTTTGCAATACCCCAAGATGTGGTCACATCGCCTATTATGATTGGAAGAGAAGGACAACAGTCTGTCCTTCCTGTGGCGATCGTGCCGATGTACATTCGGTCCAGACGTCATATGCATTCAAGCTACTCTTGGACGAAATGAAGAGTCTTGGAGTGGCTATGAGACTTGAACTGGAGGATAGAAGATGAGTGCCAAAGACGCAGCAAAGATTCCAAAGAGGATTGAGGCCATCAAGTTCACCTTGATGGACCCCAATGAAATTCGCAAAATGTCTTCCGTAGAGGTGAAGACTGCTGATACCTACAAAGATGATGGTCATCCATTCAAGCAAGGATTGATGGATCCAAAGATGGGTGTTATCGATCCCGGTGTCAGGTGTGAAACGTGCGGAAACAAACACGATGAGTGCCCCAGTCACTTCGGCCATATAGCCCTCGAATTGCCTGTGATGCACATAGGCTTCACTAACCTGATAAAGACATCTCTGAAGTGCACATGTAACGAATGCAGCAAGATACTTTTGCACGACAAGCCGGATACTCATCCTGTAGACCCAGAGAAGTCCGAGCAAGACTACTACAGAGACAAAGTCAAGGATGTAATCATCAAGCACGGAGTCGGATCTACAGAGTTCAAGAATACAATAAAGGATATCGAAAAGGAGTGTTCAAGCAAAAAGAGGACTATTTGCATGCACTGCGGTAGTGAACAGGGCAAGATTATACTCGACAAACCCTCTACATTCAAGGAAAAGAAAGAGAACAAGGGGGAGCACAAGCTCAATGCTAGGGATATCAGAGAGTGGCTAGAGAGGATACCCGACGAACATTTAATTTTCCTAGGGATGGACAAGGATGCAGCTAGGCCGGAATGGACGATCATGAAGGTTCTTCCAGTACCTCCAATTACAGTCAGGCCATCAATTACGCTAGACAGCGGTGATAGGTCAGAAGACGATCTGACGCATAAATTAGTTGATGTTCTGAGAATCAATCAGAGGCTAAGAGAAAATCGAGATGCAGGTGCCCCACAGCTAATCGTCGAAGACCTTTGGGAACTTCTACAGTACCATTGTACCACTTACTTCGATAATCAAACAAGCGGCATCCCTCCCGCTAGGCACAGGTCAGGAAGGCCTCTGAAAACACTCGCCCAGAGACTCAAAGGCAAGGAAGGTAGATTCAGGAGCAACCTCTCAGGAAAGAGAGTCAATTTCTGTGCAAGGACAGTAATCAGTCCCGACCCCAATCTAGGCATCAATGAGGTTGGAATACCCGTGCAGACTGCTAAGGAGCTAACAGTCCCGATCAGGGTTACTAGCAGGAACAGGGAGCAACTAAGGCAGATGATCCTTAGAGGCCCAGATGTACACCCAGGAGTCAACTACATAATCAGAGGTGATAGATTTAGAGTAAGGATTACTGACAGGACCAAGTACATCTGGTCTGGTTTCAGATGTCTCAATCCTCAGTGCCATTCAGGCAGTGACGATGAACCATACACAGGTTACAGGCCCGATTTGAACGAGGTCCTACCTGCTCCTAATTTCCTTCCCGGCTTAGTATTGAAGCCTCAAAAGAGAAGAAACTCATTTGGTGAGCTCGAGGAGGAATGGGGAGTAGACCTAGACTCTACATTATCAAACCTCAGAGGCGAAGATGAGAGAGGACTCCCTCTCCCAGAAAATGATCCAAGGGCCTCAATCCATTACAGATGGAAGTGGGAGATGGAGCATCCAGACGAATACTTCCCAGATCATCTCGAAGTTAGCTGCCCACATTGCGGAAGTCCAGAGATTGAGGATGAATATGGAAATAAATCTGGTACTGATGTAGAAGATAGGCTAAGCACCTACGACATTGATGGAAATCCACGTCCGGGGGTTGTAGTCGAGAGGCATCTAATTGATGGCGATGTAGCGCTCTTCAATAGGCAGCCGTCCTTACACAGGATGTCAATGATGGTCCACGAGGTAAGAGTTATGCCTGGCAAGACCTTCAGATTCAACCTAGCCGACTGTACGCCTTACAACGCGGATTTCGACGGAGATGAGATGAACCTACACGTTATCCAGAGCGAGGAAGCTAGGGCTGAGGCAAAGATACTGATGAGAGTCCAAGAGCACATAATCACCCCCAGATATGGAGGAAGTGTGATCGGCGGAATACATGATCCCATTTCTGGTGCATATCTGCTCACTCACGGTGATAGAATACTCCCTAAGAATCTAGTCATGCAAGTACTTGGTGACACTAACTGGGACGGAGAACTTCCTCCTGAGGTCGAGAAGGATGGAGTGATTGGATACAGGGGCAGCGATGTCTTGAGTCTAATAGTTCCCGAAGGCTTCAAGCTGGACTACATCAGTAGAATTGGCGACAACGTCAGTGTCTCTAAGGGAGATGTCACGGGAACTATAGACAAGAGAGGAATAGGCGCTGAGGACGGAAGGCTTCTCGATGCTGTTGTCCATACTCATGGCTCAGAGGCTGGAGCCGAATTCCTAGACCGAATGACCAGAATGACAATCTCGATCTGTACTGCATTAGGATTCACAACTGGTATCGATGACGAAGACCTGCCTCCTGAGGCTAAGGAGGAAATCGTAAAGATAAACAAGCGTGGAAGTGATGCAGTTGATGTTGAACTTGAGAAATTTGGAAAGGACGGTAGGAGATACGAGTCGCGTCCGGGAAGGACGCCATTGGAGACGCTAGAGGAGAATATCTTGATGATTCTGGACGAAGCTAAGACTGAATCCGGTAACATTGCTAAATCATTCCTCGGTTCTGACAACGCTGCGGTAATGATGGCAACTTCGGGCGCCAGAGGTTCCATGGATAACCTAGCTATGATGGCCGGCTCTATAGGTCAGCCCAAGGTCCGTGGAAAGAGACTCGAGAGAGGCTATCAGGACAGGGTATTAGCACATTTCCCCAGGAATGCGAAGGGGGCCCAGGAGAAGGGATTCGTAGGGTCCTCATTCAAGAGAGGACTTGAGCCAACTGAATTCTTTATGCTTTCAGTTTCTGGTCGCGAGTCACTGGTTGATACCGCTGTTAGGACCGCTAAGTCAGGATACATGCAGAGGAGGCTAATCAATGCCATGGATGATCTGAAGGTGGTGGATGACGGAATGGGTTCTGTAAGAAATACGGCTAACAGAATTATACAGTTCGAATATGGTGAGGACGGAGTAGATCCGGCCAGAAGTAGAGGAGGCCGGCCATTCGATGTTACTATGGTATTAGATGACGCATTAGGAGGTGAAAACTGATGGTCGTTAAGAGTGCAACAAAGAAAAAGCTCATGGATCTACAGATTGATGAGGAATATGCCCATAAGCTAGCAGATGACAGGAAATGGGATGATGTCAAAGTCCTGACGCCTGGGCAAATAGCTCAGATATGTGGTATCGATTCAGGCACCGCCCAAAGAATCAGCGACCTCATGGCGGCTTCTTCCAAGTCTGCTAGAAGTGCAGCAGCCTCTACCGAGAAGACTGTTGTTAGGAGGAAGTCAGCAGCTGCCAGAAGGAGGAGGAAGTCAATGCTACCTCTGGAGGGATTCGATGATGAATACAAGATGGGACAGATTCTCAGAGACGTAGACCATCACGATGAGATTTACCAGCAGCTACTTTCAGCTTCTGTTGATTCCAATGTCAGCCTCACTCCGAGAATGATCATGGACCTCACAGAGGGAATAAGGTCTAGGGGAATAAAGAAGATTACCCCCTCCAAGGCCAAGAAAGTTATTGAATCGGCCCGCAAGTCATTGGTTTTGTCTAGAGCTGATCCACACGAGGCCGTAGGGATCACAACAGCACAATCCATCGGTGAGCCAGGTACTCAGATGACCATGAGGACTTTCCACTATGCTGGTGTGGCAACTGTTAACGTTACTCAGGGACTTCCCAGAATCATCGAAATTGTGGATGCAAGAAAAACTCCAAACACCCCGACTATGAGAATATACCTCAATGAGAAGAATGCGAAAGGCAAGCCTCTGAGGACCAATGAGAAACTCGTCAGGGAAATTGCAGCGGGCCTTGAAGCAACAACCACTAGTGATATTGCAAATATTGACGTTGAGGTTGCTCAGAGGTATCTAAGCCTGAAATTGAACAAGTCAAACATGCGGTTGAAGAATATGACTGGTGCGGAAGTTCAAGATAAGCTAAGTAGGGCTTTGAGGCTTTACATACAGGCTGATTCGGATGATAAGCCTTCTGAATTGAAAATCATACCAGGTGTTGCAAAGAAAGAAGACCTCGAAACACTTGCCACGGACCCTCCCACATATACTGATCTTCTACAGCTCGAAGACAAAATAAAGAAGCTACAGCTAAAGGGAATTAGGGGCATTGCTAGGGCTAATGTCCAGGCAGGGGACAATGACGAGTACTATATCTCTACCATAGGTTCCAATCTCCCTAAGGTAAGCGAATTCGCAGGCATAGACAGATCTAGGACTTATACCAATAATATCAATGAAATTCAGGCCTATCTCGGCATAGAGGCCGCACGTCAGGCGATTATCAACGAGATGTATGATACTCTAGAAGGCGCCGGACTTGATGTCGATGTTAGGCACTTGATTACGGTATCAGATGTAATGACAAGCAGTGGAGAGGTAAGGGCCATTGGTAGACATGGTGTCAGCGGAACCAAGCATAGCATTTTGGCTAGGTCCGCTTTCGAGGTAACAGTTTCCCACTTGCTAAGGGCTGGTATCATCGGTGAGAGAGACGAGCTAAGGGGAGTAACAGAAAACATCGTAGTCGGCCAACCAATAGCACTTGGTACGGGCAGCGTCGATCTGTTCTATATTCCAGATGAGGCATAGAGGGTGAAAAAATGGATCTAACAAGAAATCTAAAGCAGGCTTTGAGCACAGGTAAAGTAATATTCGGCCAGAGGGAAACTATGGGCGCATGTTCCAAAGGAGATGCAAGACTGGTATTAGTCGCTGCTAACTGCCCAGACAAATTCCTATCCGACATTACAGAGTCCCATCCCAGCATACCAGTACATAGGATTTCCATGGTGAACAGACAATTAGGCGCAGCATGTGCGAGACCATTCTCAGTAAGCGCCTTATGTATTGTTGATCCAGGGCAGAGCGAATTACTTTCTCTGCAGCACAATCTCTGAATGTAGAAATAGGCGTTTGTAACAATCTACTAGCGGACGCTTCAAGTCCCAATACTCCTTCAGTGTATCATGGAAGACGCCGTAAGGCATCTGTTGCGGTCTAGAGGAATACGTCTCGATCACCCAGAAAACAGCGCATCAGACACTGGCTTTTGTCTATTGGGAGTTGCTGAAAGAGTTCCCGATTTCGGCGAAAAAAGAGGAGAACCAGTAAATATCTGGCATGTCAAATCCGATTTATTGCCAGTCAGTATGGCCGAATTTGAAAGATGGCTAGTCGATGCTCCTAGGGGCAGACACTGGCTACTAAGTGAGAGGAAGATGCCTGATAGATATGCAACCTTGTTGCCATCAGAATCAGAGATAGTCGTATGGGGCCCGAACGAAATGTCAGTGTGGCTCGGAGAGGCGATCTTGTCAGGGGACCTAAAGGTCACATCCCCAGTATCTCAGTCAGAAAATACCAAAATTGAGTACGATAATAAGGGAAAAACAGATCGAGATGTAGGTACAATAGAGCCGATAATCGACATTGAATCTTGGCTAATTCAGAAAGGGCTCGAAGAAGGAGCATTGACATATCCGATCCATCTGAATTGCATTATTTGGGATATAGAAGGAAATATTGTTTCCCCCTCTGGCGAGTCCGAACAAAAAACCTGGATGGTTCTTGAAGACCCTTGGACATCCTCAATATCGCTTTTCGACGGGTTTGACAACCCCTCTTCCCCTCCGAGTTTGAGAGTACTGGACCCACCCGTTTCAAAATGGAAAGCACCAGATGAACTAATTTCCCAGCTACCATCCATATTGGATACTAGAAGACGGGGGCAGATGGAAGACAACGATTCGTCTGTCAGAAGCATAATGCTTGAATGGTGGAGATTAGATACAAGCTCAACCAAAATTACGCCAATGCATATTGGGGTGCCTGCTTGGATTGTAAAAATCGCAGGAAAGGAAGACACTGTTCTGCATGGCATAAATGGTCGGACATTTCCATTTGCCTAATTTCTCTGCAGCGACATAAGCTCTTCCGTTGACAACGTATCCCCAGACATCAGTTTAGACATTAAATCCGAAACCTCAGTCTTCTCTTCTGATTCTCCTCCATCGGTTCTCATCTCCATCGCCTTAATTATATCCTGTATGGAGTGAATACATCTGAGTGATACTATGTACAGGCTGTGTACGGAATCAGCCTCTTTCTTGGTCTTGGTTAGTCCTGCATGCGCGGAATTTGCCTGATCTCTCAATCGGTCTACTTCTTCAGACAGCTCCACCATTAAGTCATGAGATTCCTGGGCTGCTACGACTGCCTGCTCAACTCGGTTGTGAGCCTCTTCTTGCAATCTTTCAGCACTACGGACTCCCGACTTTAGATCACTTAATCTGCCTCCATCTTTGTTAGAAGCCTTCGCCTCCTTCAACTCCTGGCTGAGCTTCTTCATCTCTCTAAAGAATCCCTTTTCACTAGCCCCTGTGAATCCGCCTCTTTCGTATTTTCTTTCCAAGGCGTCCATTTTAGCCCTAATTTTTGTAGGCGAAGGTCCTGATTTGCGAGCTCCAGTCTCTCCACTTTCCTCGAGCCTAGAAAGGACCTCTCTCAATTCAGTTCTAATGGCCTTAAGTTCATCCGACCTCTCAGCTCTTTCAATTTTCAAATCCTTGACTTTCGAGTTAGCATCGTCCCGTGTTTCTTTCTGAGATCGGACTTCGGAAATGAGTTCCTTGACTTGGCGATTAACTTCATTTCTTGTGTCAAGATAAGCTCGAACTTTTGCATTCAGCTCATCTCGAAGATCTCGTTTTTCTTCGAGCCCCGCCTCGAGGGAATCCTTCACAGGTGCGAACACAGCATTGATTTCGTCAAGCTCCAAGCGTCTTCCTCCCTAATCCGAATTTGAACTAACATTTAAGCACATATACAGCAATATCTCAATCTTCCCTATTGGTGGCAAGATTGCCTTTCCTAGGTCCTCTGCGAGATACTCCAATCTTCCGCCTTCTTTTTTGAGAATCGGATTTGGAGTCAGAGGATTTTACATTAGAATCTGAACTATTGCCAGCAAGATCCGAAAGGCTACCTGAACCCAATAATGCATCTAACTCTACAGTACTTAGGGAACCCCCAGTCTGTGCCTTGGCCTTAATCTCGGAGAATCTGACCTTCCTATTTCTTCCTCCGGTCACCCTTTGATATGACCTAATCCTGGAGAGATTTTTCCGTAGTGTTTTCCTCTCGCTATCGATTGACTCCATTCTTTTGTCAATCTTGGTTATCCTCTTGCTGATTTTATTAACTTCGGACCTATTCGCCTTGCCTTCTGGACCAGATTCCGAAATCACCTGATCTTCCAACTCCTTTTTCTCCTTCCTACCTTCATCCAGCTTAGTAGTCACGTTCCTCATCTCTTTGGCCTTTTGGACGTATTCAGAGTGTGCAACTTCAGATTCAGACTTCTTAGAAATTGAAGCTTGAATTTCGAAGAATCTTCTGAATGCCTCCAACTCCCTAGGAAGAGTCGGTACTGCTGTTAGGTCGTTATCAATGGTAGTTAATCTTCTGTAAGTTTCTGAAAGCCACTCTTTTAGGACTTCCATAGGAGGAGGAATCAATCTATTTACTTCGTCTCTTCTATTTCTAGACGAGTCTGCAGACTTTTTTAATTCATGGAATTGCCTAAGTAGCCCCCTCCTTTCAGAATTGGCCCCTTCCATCTCTCCGACAATATTTCTCAATGTCCTAACTCTGTTCACTAGGTCCATTCTCTCGGCCCTGAGGTCCCTCCTTTCGCCTTCAAGCGAACCTAGAGAACGCTCTAGCTCACTTCTGAAGTCATGAATTTGATTCCCATCAAGCTCCTCAAGGTCTTGAAAGGAGCCATCTCCGATATTGTCACTCATTCCTCTTCCTCCTTCCTCTTCCTAGTCTTCCTCGAAGCAAACGAAGAAGGCCCTCCTGACAAAACCCTATTCATATCAACAAGTAGATCATCAAATCCACTCACTTCGTCTCCAAAACCCGTAGAAACCTTCCCTTCCCAGAGAACTATTGCATCAGACGATTGAGAATAAAGCTCCTTCGCCCTATCTAATTGCCTTCGTGTATCTCTAATTTCCGATTGCAGTTCAACCATCTTCTCATACAAAGGCTGTGCCTTTTCTACTGCCTTGAGCATTCTCGAATGGGCATATTCAGAAGTCTTGAAATTCGAAACCATGATTTTCCTAGAATCAAGATAATTTGACATTTCCGGATTGGAGGAACGCCTTTCCTTGAGCCACTTCTCGTTCTGTTCAATCAACTTCCTCCTTCTGGCAATTAGCTTTCCTTCTTCTTTATGATCCAATGCCGAGGTCTCAATCGTGGACTCAATATTCTCTAGCTCTTCTAGGAGCTTAACCTTCTTCCATTCCGGATCCAAATTAACCATTCCTCCGCTTTTTGATAGCACCTCTATTGATCCTTTGACTTCACTTAGTTTCTCTCTGGCAATGGCCTTGGCCGAATCTCTCTCCTTCTTTTTCTCGGCCACCAATTCATTGGCGGTTCTGTGAGCTTCTACCGCCCTTTTTACACGAGGAACTAGGGCTTCTTCCTCAACCTCTAAGTTCCTGATGACATTGGGAAGCTGCTCTTCCAAAGCTTTCCATCGAGCAAGAAGGCCTTCTGCAAGCTCTTTCGGCTTAACCTCCATCAGTCGTTCAACGTCCATGATATTCCCGCCCACCCGGGACCGTCGGTTAAAGGTCACTATGTGACCTTGGCAGGGGTTTGTTTGATACGCCTTCACATCTCGCAAGTTTTGGGGGACAGGTATGAAGCATATCGCAAACTATGCATTGGCGGCAGTTTTCTTGCTCGTAATATCTGTCATAGTAACCGCCGATTCTGAAAATATATCTCCTCTGACTATACAAGATTCAGAATTATGGGAAATTACAGTCATCGACCAGTCAACATTATCCCCCAATGGAAATCTGACAGTATCCAATGGAGATTATGTTAGTATTTCCGTAGAGGTTTCCAGCGATGTCAACCATCAAATAAATGGATCATGGGAATTTAAATTCCTTTCAGCTGGAATCTGGCAAAATTCAGCGATTCAAAATGTTTCATGGTTTCCCAATGAGACAAAAAACCTACAGGCAACCATTGGCCCATTTACCGAAGGCACATCTACAATAATTTTTGATGTAAATGTGGAAAATTCCCTACTCAATATTTCACAGATAAGAAATATTAGAGTGGCCCCGAATCCGGTAATTTTCAGCTCAGCTGGGGATTCTGTAATTGCCATCACTGGCGAGCCTGCATATGTTGGAGATACTTTGACTGCATCTATATTAGTTAAGAATCAGGGCGACACCGAAGGGCATGTATCACTCAGGCTTACGCATGATGAATCTTCAGAATCATACATCGGGCAAAATGTCTCTATTAGCCCTGGATCGAGTAGGGAAGTATCAGTAGATTTCGATTTCACCACTCCGGGGGGGAAAGAAATGAGGTGGGATGTAATGAGTAACATTGGAGGAATTTCCCTCGAACTAAATGGTTCGCATTATGTAATGATCCTTCCTCAACAGCAAGTCGAACTAGGATTAGAATCCAGTGATTGGTCCATATCTGAAGGTTTGGAACTGAACTACTGGATCTCTCTGTCAGATGGGCCATCAAGGGATGTTGAAGTTTCCATCGGAGAGTACCAAGCAGGATCATTCTCCGAGATTCAAAGGTTCCCAGTTAAGCTGGATCAAGGCATCAGAAATCTACGATTTGAGATCCCCTTTCCCGATATCAATCTAGATAGAATTAGGATTTCGGTATCTTCGGTCGATTGGTCGCCAGGGCAGATTTCTGATTTGTACATTGAGCTCACAAGACCACAACCATTGATCCAAATTTCATCGTGTACCCAAATACCATCTATTGTCGATATTTCCGAAACATTAACTTTAGAATGTGTATTTACCAATGTAGGTAATTCCGACTCGCTACCTGGTGATATCTCATTACTGAGGGTTTCTGATGGAATGATATTCGAAGAGTCGGGAAAGGACTCAATTTCGATAGCTATCGACGAATCGAAGATGATATCGATGGTCATCAGCGAATGGATGGATGAGGGCTCGACCCCCCTAGAAGTAAGGTATTCTTCAGGCGATATTGTGACTTCTGCAAACATCACCATTCAGGCCAATCAAATCCCGTCAGAAGGATTCAAGTTACCATTCGATACATCTGCTGCGTTACTTGGTGCAGTGGCTGGTCTCGTAATTATGATGGTCACATTAGTTCTATGGAGGGTGGCCACTGAAAGAACCCCTTCCACGGTGACTGAGAGTTCTCCTTCTATTTCTAGGATTGAAAAGAGAAGGGGATCTGACAACATAGAGGTCTCTTGTCCGACATGCAGTCAGAGGCTCAGTATACCAGGGGCCACATTGGAAGAGTTAGATGTCCAGCATGCACCAATAGCTTCGAAGTAGGAGTCAGGAATAATCCAACTTTGGAAGAAAAGCCTTCTGCCAGACAAGAGCCGGAAACACAGGAAATAATTTCAGAGGAGACACATCTAGAATCATCTTCGGATACTGATATTCTTTCATGCCCATCATGCGAACAGCTGCTTAAAGTACCATTAGAAAAAAGACCAGTTATGTCCAGATGTCCAGCATGCAGATCAGAATTTCAGGCACTAAGAGGCGATTAAATGAGTGAACTTAGCGAATACGAAGAAATGTATCTGAAGAGAATTTTCGAAATTTATGATTCTGAGCCAAGCACGATTATTAAGACATCACAGCTTGCAAATGTAATGTCGGTTAGTAACGCATCTACTACTGAGATGATTCAGAGACTTTCTGAAAGAGACCTCCTCACATACATCCCATACAAAGGTTGTAGGCTGACTCCCGAGGGATTCAAGATAGCCGCTCGAATTAAGAGGCGAGAGGGCCTACTACAAATCCTCTTAGCAGAGGTAATCGGTTTTGAAGGAGATGTAGATGAGGCCGCTTGTAAGATGGAGCATGATATGTCTCAAGACCTAGAGAAAGCCCTAGATAGGATGCTGGGATATCCGGAAAAAACACCCGATGGCCGAAAGATTCCCGTCATTGAGAGGAAACTAGAGGTATTGCCGAAGAAATCTTTACTTCCACTTTCATTCATTCCAGTCGGATCATCCTCTAGGATTGAGGTTATTGCAGCTAACTCCACGGAAATCCGAACATTGGAAACACTGGGTCTGAAAGTAGGCTCCACAGTTATGAAAGAGGACAGCGGAATAACATGCGATGGGGTACCATTGAAAATTAGTGAGTCATTGATGAAGAAGATATTATCCAGGATGGAGGAGTAAGATGGAAGAGTCAGAAGAAGTAAACAATGATTTGGAAGATCTAGCAGACGATCTCTCGGGGATAGCGCCACCAGCGCCTTCTGTTCCAGTATCTAATATTCCCAATTCCGACAGTAGCTGGATGGACGATGACCTAAGGTCAAAAGAGTCAAGCCTTCTTAGGATAGACAGGCTTCTAGTTAGTGGTGGTGCTAGACTCGTATTATTCCTCCCTCTTCTGGCAGTTATGTTATTGGGGGCAGCACAGTCATATGGCGCCAATGACACTGAGTGGTGGAATGAGACATTGAGAGATGCCGCAGGCGGACTCTCTCTGGTCAAAACCACATATGTGGCTGCACTCCTAATTTTGATTGCAGATGTATTCCTACTAACTATCCTTCTGAGAATGATGACATACACTAGGACAATCTTCCACCATGAGGCAGATGCTCTCACATCCTCGGGTCTGACTTTCAGAAGTACGCATGGTTATGCTGAAATGAGGGCGACAATCGATGGCTCAATCAGGCAAATTACAGCGACTTCATCATTGATTGTCATTTCATCAATCCTACTAGCTCTCTCTATGGGGTTCCCCTCGGGAGACGAAGAGGTAAGCCCAGTATTACTCGCACTTTCAACCGGTTCTCTTCTTGCGGGCCATGGAGTTCAACTAATTTCTGTCCGGTCTAGATATAATGCTTCAGAGCCCTGGGGAATGCTCGAGGCATTTTCGCCACCAATCCACCCAGCACTTCTAAGTAGGCCATTTAATGATGTAATCAAAGCACATATTGATCCATTGTTGGGGATCAGGATTACTGAGTATCTGAAGACAGTTAGGTCAGAACTAATGGAGGGATGCATAATGTCAGAATTACAAGAGTCACTATTGCTACTTCTTCACCTTCGGAGATCATCCTTGATTTCCGAGTCCGAGTTCAGAACTAAACTAGCTACAATGGTGGAGCCAACAGCTATTGATGGACTTTTCAGACATCCCGAGGTCGGCGAAGAGACATGGGACAGGCTCCTGCAACATGCTAGGAGCCAGTGCAAACCATTCTTCAGACTGCATGATAGAATGAGGATGAGGAGGGGAATAAGCAGTTCTGATGGAGGATTTTGGTTTGATGTGGATATGGAGAATCTCGTCGTCGGACAAGCCAATCTTTTCGCATTTATCCTGAATTCGGGCGATGAATCAAAAGACCTAGTACTCAAAGTTCAGACTCCCGATTTCAAGCCAAATGAATGTGTTTATCGTTTACGCTCTGAACCATTCAAAATGAACTCAGATCCTCTAAATCCGCCTCTTCTTTCGTCAATGATCCAAGAAATGACGAATAGTACTAGCATCGTTTGGCAGAGCCTCCTCCCGTCCATCAAGGGAGAGGCCACGGTAACCGTAAGGCTCGAGGACGATTCTGGAAATCTGATATCAGGACGGGTTCTGAATGTCCAAGTTGGAAGTGACCTAATAACGCGAACGAGAAGGTCCGTAGGCGCGATGTTCATGATTGGAGCATTAATCGCAATCATGTCTCCCTTACTTCCATTTGCAGGCTCTGTATTGGGACTACTCTGATGAGTTCCATTCAATAACAGCTCCCTTCTCCCGAAACTGTGAATGATGACGAACCAAGTCCTGATGATGATCTGAAAACCAGGCTTCATGCAATGGAAGCAAGACTCAGAAGAATGAGGGATCAGAGAACCTCGCATAACGAGGACGCTAGGAGGGCTGCAGATTCTAGGAATTCTGTTCAAGAACAATCGAAGGAAATTAGAGCTTCAATTCAGGAGAAAATGAATGAGCAGAAAGAGGTCCGAGCTAGGGCAAAGGCCCATCAGGTCCAGAGAGATGCCATCCAGTCAAGGATTAGGGAGATAATCAATAGTAAGAAAGGCAGAAGAAATGAGGCTGGAAAGGCCAAATCCGATGTAATAGAACTCTCCGAAGCAATAGCAGAGATATCCAGTATCGAGAACAAATTGATGACAGATGGCACATTAACACTCAAAACAGAGAATAGACTACTACGAAAGCTGAAGGTTCTTGCATCTAGGAGAGACGAACTCCTCCCAAAGGCAGCAGAATTTGAAGCAATAAATATCGACTTGGGAGATTTAGAAAGTACAATTCAAACCCTCAAAGCGGAAGCTGACTCACAGCACCAGGAGATGATCCGGGCGCATGAACAAGCCGATTCAATATGGGAGGAGGTGAAGCCCATGTTGGAAGAAAGGGACTTCCTTAGGTCCGAAGGTGATAGATTGCACTTGATCTTTGTAGAGTCAAAAGAACTAGCCAATGCAGTACATGCTGAGATTGAAATTTTGCTGAAAGAGGTCAATGAGGCTAGAGACGAGATGAAGGCCAGGAGGGAGGAGAGGGCCCGAGTTATCAGGGAGCACAATGAGTCTGTTAGAAATGCACTGAAGACCCCAGATAAAGATGAGACACTCGCAGAGTCTCTGACCGATAGACTTCTGTCAGAGGGCTCGTTAACTCTTGGGGGGTCAATGTCAGGCGACCCACAAGCATCCCCAAACGCGATTTCGTCGCAGCCTAGTAAAAGAAAGAGATCTAGGAAAGTGGGATCATTTAGGAAGCCTAGGAGATAGCTTACCAGCCTCTCTCTTCGAGCCTAACTTCCAAGCTCTCAATCTCAAGGCCCGGCATCGCCTCTCCTATCATCGAGCATGCTTCAGAAACCACTCCCGGATCATTATAGTGGTGTGTTGCAAGGACTATCGCTTCTGCAGTATTGGCTGGATCTGAACTCTTAAAAATTCCAGATCCAACGAATATTCCATCCATCCCGCTACTCATCATTAGAGCGGCATCAGCAGGTGTGGCGATTCCGCCGGCGGAGAATGTGACAACGGGCAAGCGTCCGATTCTAGCAACATCTTCCAATACCGAACCAACCTCCGCTCTAACTTCCTCCATTGTTCCAAATGGGGTCTCTCCATGTGGTAGTTTCTCCTGAGATAGTTCAAATGATGAAGACCTACCAATTCTCTGAAAACCTTCCATAATGATATCGACCATATTTTCTCTGCCATCTTTCCCGACCGCTTGGGCATGAGCAATCTCGGCAGTCACCAATCTTGCATGCTGGACTGCGCTGACTACGTTCCCGGTCCCCGCTTCGCCCTTTGTTCTAATCATTGCAGCACCCTCAGAAATTCTCCTGACGGCTTCACCAAGATTTGTGCACCCACACACGAAAGGAATGGTGAAATCCTTCTTGGGAATGTGGAAGAATGGATCAGCAGGAGTCAAGACTTCAGACTCATCTATCATATCGACTCCCAAACTCTCCAGTACTCTGGCTTCTCCATCGTGTCCAATCCTCGCCTTCGCCATTACTGGAATACTCGTTGTCTCAATGATCTCTTGAATCATTTTCGGATGGCTCATTCTGGCAACGCCTCCCATTGCCCTAATGTCCGCCGGAACCCTCTCTAGTGCCATCACAGAAACCGCTCCAGCATCTTCAGCGATATGCGCCTCCTCGGGCGTCACCACGTCCATTACAACTCCTCCTTCCTGCATTTTGGCAAAACCTCTCTTCAGAAGCTCGGTGCCATAACGCATCTCTGTCAAGTCAAGCGTGCCACTCATGGACTTCGCTACGGATATCTACTCATGAACCTATGTAAGAAGAATATTAACAATCAGGCAAGAACCGGAGAGTCACCTTCAGCAACTGGTAAATCTGGTGCCTCCTCTTCATTCCTGTCTAGCCATGCTTCATGCTCATCTGGCAAATCAGTATCTGCAAATATGGCCTCGACAGGACACTCAGCGACACAGGCAGCACAATCAATACACTCATCCGGATCTATGACTAAGTAAGTATCAGCTTCTCTGAATGCCTCGACCGGACAAACGGCTACACAGTCCTGATACTTGTGGTCAACACAAGCGTCTGTAACTACATGAGTCATGTAAATTCGGATATAATAGGGGCATATAATTGCTTGTTATTGAATAAAAATTTTTAGGTTAGCCTAAACCAATTGAACCCTCGGCCTTAATCATATTTATCAAGAATTAAGTCATGCTTCTAACTAAATCCGTAATAATCTCAAGATGATTATCTCCAGGATAGGACTCTATCTTGAAAGTGCCCTTAACTGATGCCTCATTAGCTCCCAATTTGGACAACTTTACTTCTCCTCTGACAAGTCCCGAAAGAGATATTCTGACATGAAGATTTTTTTCATCATCTATTCTCATATCCAATCCGTCTTTTAATAGATCCCTATGTACTTCCTCTCCAAGCCTCTTCAGGCAATTCATTGCCATCTTCTTACGATTCAATCTAACTGAACCAATGTTCATTACAGGGCCATGGAAAGACCTATCTTTCGACCATACCACACAATCTTTTGTATCACAGAGCCAATCTAGTGAATCTCCAATCAACTTCAGATCGTCCAAGGCCGTTGCGTGTACTCGCCACTCGGCCCTAAGTACTCCCATGATTCTGGGAGGGGGAGGCAATTCATAGTCACTTACCAAGGCCAGCATAGTTAGGGCCTGTTTCAAATACTATGTGTAGGTCGCAGGGCTGCAAACGGGGAAGCCCCCGATGATGAGGTCGTTGTAATGGCAAAGGGAGCAAAGGCAAGAGCAGCGGCACGCAGGCAGAGGGACAAGTGGAAGTCCAAGAGATGGTATTCTATTAGGGCCCCCAGAAATCCATGGTCATTCAGAATCATTGGAGAGACTCTTGCAGAAGAGCCAGAAATGCTCATTGGGAGGAACTATGAGATTATGCAGAATGAGCTTGATGGTGACTTTTCAAAGATGCATGTTAAGATTAGATTCAGAGTCACAGAAGTTCTCGGCAATGATGCCATAACAGAATTCATCGGACATCAAATGATGCAGGACCATGTAAGAAGGCAGGTAAGAAGGGATAGGGGAAAAATCGACGATACCGTTGATGTAGTCACAGAAGACGGATTCTATGTCAGATTCAAACCACTAATACTCACTAGAGAAAGGGTCAAGTCAAGTCAGAAAAATGAGATCAGGGCCATTGCCAGGGATTCTATCTTGAAGGCAGGAGCATCTTCGACATGGGTCGCAATACAGAAATCAGTAATGGACGGGGAGCTTGAGGCCATGATTAAGGAAGAGGCATCAAAAATCAGCCCAATTAGGATGGTAATGATCAGAAGAACACAACTTATCCAATCGGGAGTCACGATAAACGATGGCCCTACTCTCGAGCAAATTAAGGCACAGGAAGAGGCAGATAAGGAATCCAAAGAAGAACTAGAAGACTCTGATGTTGACGAGGATATGGATGATGTCGAAGGGCCAGAGGAAATCTTGGATGAAGAAGACGGAGATTCTGCCGACTATGAAAATATGACAGTACCTGAGCTGAAAGCGATCCTCAAAGAAGCAGGAAAGCCGGTCTCTGGTAAGAAAGCGGATTTAATCTCCAGAATTTTGGAGTGATCTGATGTCCCGCATTGCGGTGATTTGCGGCACTGGTATGAGTGACTTATCACTGGAATTTGATACAATAGAACCGAACTCATCCGTCAGGATAGAAACTAACTGGGGCGAAGTCCCTGTCACTCTTTCTAAACTCAGTGAAGGTTCTGTAGCCATACTGGATAGGCATCATTCATCGGGAAGAAATAGGACTCCCCCGCATATGATTGAGCACAGGGCAAATGTAATGGCCATAGAGAGCCTAAAACCAGATATCATCGTTAGCATAAATTCTGTTGGATCCATGAGGAAAGACATGCCCCCTGGAATAATTGGAGTAACTTCAGATGTTTTGGATTTAGCAGTTAAGCCGTGGACTTTCTACGATGAGAATGCAGTTCACTATGACAGAACATCGATTTTTGATGATCAATGTTCTGGTATTTGCACAAGGTCATTGTCTTCATCTCAGGGTTTTTCTCCTGCAGGAGTAATAGTTGCACAATGCGTAGGGCCACAGTTCGAATCTCCTTCTGAGATTATTGCTCTAGAAAAACTCGGAGCAGATACAGTTGGCATGACACTCGGCCCGGAGAGTAGACTAATCTCTGAAATCGGAACTCCTTATGTTGCTCTGGCATGTTCCTCTAACTGGGCAGCTGGAAAGGACCCCAGGGATCCCAAAGCAAACATTGACCACCACTCAGTAGATAAATTAGCTTCGACAATGAGGTCACGAATATCAGAATGTATTACTTCTCTACTCACTGAATATCGCATCCATCAATCTCAAAGTTGATTTCTATCCCGTTACTAGGGCCACCATGGGCAGAAAGACTTGTGTTGAAGATTGGGTATCCGAAGACGTTTCTTTGATACCGGACGGATCATGGGAGACGATGATGATAAGGGTGGCTAACTTCCATGACAAACACTCATTCAGCAACTCTGAAAATAACGGTCACGATATGGGGTATAGGATAGCACTAACTGTGGAGGAACTAGGGGAGCTATCCGCGGCTATTACCAAGGGAAAGCCCAAATCAGAGGCTGCAGAGGAGCTTGCGGATTTACTAATTCTCATTCTTGGACATTCTTTGGCTATGCAGGTCGATCTGGAATCACAGTTTCATAACAAAATGGACAAGATCATGAAGAGAGAGTCAAGAAGGGGCGGACTGGGAATAAGAGTTACTGAGTACAAGGATCAGGGCTAACCATCGACAAGCTTCTCTAGCTGAGGAGTACTTAGCTGAATGCCATATTCATCTTGCAAGTCATATGCAGCCATATTGATGGAATTTCTAACCAATAGCAGTTGGTAAGGCCTCTCCAAGACGTAAGTAAGTCTCCAAATAACGGCATTATTCGAGTTTTCCCTGATGGTAATTTTTGGCTCCCTCAGTGCGTCAAGTGAAGAGCTGGAATTTGAAACCGCATTATATACAGCGTTTAGATAATCCTTGACATCACTACTGGGAATCCCATATCCAATGTGAAACTCAACAAAATCCTTGAAGGGGCCCCCTTTAGATTTCCTCAGGTAATCAGTCCTATATTGTAGAAGGTTGTAATTCGGAATCTCTATGTCATGTCCCTGAGCTAGATCCCTTATCCTAGTCTGTAGGCCCCTAATTTCTAAGATAATCCCAAGAATACCAGCTTCGGGTATCGAGATAACATCACCCCTCTTTGCACTATTTCCCCCGATGACCAGTATCCCACTCAAAAAGTCCCTCAACCAGTAGTCCTTGGTAGTGAAAACTATCAATGCAAGGAAGCCGATAACTCCGGTAGTCTCCAGCAGCCCAGTAATTTCCCAGACGTTGATTAGCCCGATAATAACAGTCATTACTATGACAGAAAATGCAACCAATTCCAGAGTTCTAGACGTAGGGGTCTCTACTTTTCTGGAAACTCCCATGACCTCTATGTCTTCTCCATATTTTGAGAGAAGTAAAGCCTCTATTGCATTGAAAATTAGGTATGATGCTAGAAGTGTAAGAGAGGTCCTGCTGACTTCATCGGCAGGAAACCCTTCGTCTACAAGAACTATGGAAGCGATGAAAGAAATAAAAACCAAAAGATTGAATCCATGCAGTAATCTAGTCCTTGACTTGATAGTGTCTTCGTCAATGTCTCTGTGATGTGACACAATGCTATTGGAGAAAAAATACACAAATATGTTGAATGCGAATGTAAAATATTCAATTCCAGTTAGGTCTGCCAACCTCTCTGTTAGGATCACATACAAGTCACTCATATACAAGCCATCGGACATTAATGAATTAAGATATTGCCTATTTTCGTAAACTCAAGCCGTCCTTCAAGGAATCAACAGAAACTCCAGAAATCCATAAACTAATAGCAATCCCACCAATTTGTAACAACAACCGGACAATATTACCGGTCTCAGATAGTGATTCTCCCCCTCCCAGCTCGACGTCATAAATCCACATGTATAGATTGGCGGGATAGAGGGCTACCAGTAGTATTGCACTCGAGATACCAGCTCTTTGACTGTAGTAGGTACCGCGATCAAATATAATCTCAAAGCCGGAAACAATAAGCCCCAATCCTACTAATATCTCTGCCAGTCCGCTAATTATCACCCAAAATCTCGGACTCCCAAATATTGGTGGAACAATGGGTTCAAACCATTCGGTGTCAGTAAAGTGACGCACGCCCACATAAAAAAAGAAACAACCCCCAATTATTGCCGAAATCCCCTTCATGATATTAACAACAATGTAAGAATCCATTTACTTCCGCTTCCATATTGAATATGTCGTCCTGAACTCGTTCTTATCATCAATCTCAGTCTCTTCTACCTTCGCCTCGGACCAATTTTCTCTATCCCAATCAGGGAAAATTACGCTTCCGCTATTTGAGGTATGTACGGTAGTAACATGAATTTCGCTTACATGTTCTAGAAACATTCCGTAGATTTGGCCTCCGCCAATTATCCAACATTCTTCGCATCCGTCCGCATATGCAATCTCTATTGCTCTTCCTGGGTATAATGCACTTTCAGCTTCTTCATGTTCCCAACTGGTGTCCCTTGACATGACAATATTGAGCCTTTCAGGTAGTGGCCTGAATGAATCAGGCAAAGAATCCCATGTCTTCCTGCCCATGATTACCGCGTTGAATCCGTCACCTTCGGTAAGCTTCTTGAATCTAGAAAGATCATGGGAAAGCCTCCAAGGAAGATCACCCCCATTTCCAATAATGCCACTTTCATCCATAGCTACAATCATAGAAATTTTCATCTTTATACCTCAGACAGAAATTGGAGCCGGTATATGCGGATGATGTTGATAATTTTCAATCTCTATGCAAGAATAATCAAAATCATCAATTGATAGGATATCATCTCTAAGTTTCAGGGTGGGTAGGGGCAAAGGATCTCTACTGACCTGCTCCTTAGCTTGCTCTATATGGTTGTTGTAAAGGTGGCAATCTCCCCCGGTCCAAATGAACTCTCCAGGCTCCAAACCACAAACTTGGGCCATCATATAAGTTAGAAGGCTGTAAGATGAGATATTGAAAGGCACGCCCAAGAAGGCATCCGCACTCCTCTGATATAGTTGACAGGATAACCTCCCGTCATTGACATAGAATTGGAAGAAAGCATGACACGGCATTAGAGCCATCTTTTCTAGCTCTCCAACATTCCAAGCTGAAACAATAATCCTTCTGCTATTGGGATTTTTCTTAATCATCTCTACGGCATTATTAATCTGATCAACTACGTCTCCATCGGTTGTCTCCCACTTCCTCCATTGTTTCCCGTAAACCGGGCCAAGATCCCCATTTTCATCGGCCCATTCATTCCATATCCTAACACCATTATTTTGTAAGTATCCGACATTGGTTTCACCCGAAAGGAACCATAGTAACTCATGCACCACGCTCGGCCAATGAATCTTCTTTGTTGTCACTGCAGGAAGGCCTTTAGATAAGTCAAACCTCATCTGATGACCAAAAATCGAAATTGTCCCCGTACCGGTACGATCTCCCTTCGGAGCCCCTTCGTCTAGGATGCGGCTCAGGAAGTCCAAGTACTGCTGCATGAGCCCACGTATGGATGACAGTCCTTCAAGGATGCGGAGATTAAGGCGCGCCCATTGATTCAATAGTCGCCATAAGCTGGTCTGTAAAATTACGATATAGGACCTTCATAATGGAGATCTTACCATGCTCATCTAACTCTGTCAGACTCTCTATTTGCGCGCTTGAAAAATTTCCACCACTCACAGAACCAAGCCACTCGCCAAATGTAACAGGTTCGCCAATATTGACCTCGACCCTTTTCCAAAAACGAATAAAATTTGCACCAGGGGGCATTACTTCTCTTGAGCCAATAATTGAAATTGGATAAACCGGGACGCTAGGGAAGCTAGCAGCGATCCTAGCAACTCCTGTTTTCCCACGTTGTAGGAAGGGTGGACTGGTATTCCTGGATCTAGTTCCTTCGGGGAAAATTCCTAGCGCATATCCGCCATTCAGAACATCATGTGCTCTTGAGAGTGCATCTTTGGCACCTTCTGATCTGAGCGTTTCAATCATCCCGTTACTTTTCATTATGAATCTGTTAGGTTGCTTCTGGAAGTGTCCTTCCTTGGCAAGATAGAATACCTGTCTCCTAGCTGCAAGTATTTTGAAAATTGGGTCTAGGTTTGAGATATGATTGGAAGTAAGGATCATAGCCCCTTTCCTAGGAATCCTCTCAATTCCTGTATACTTGATATTGAATGTAAATCTAACAATGGGGCTGAGGTATCTCACTAGAAACCTGTACATCAGTGGAACAGAGAACACTTCTCCCGTTCCACCAATATCGGATATTTTAGAAAACTCGTCAATATCTTTCAGACTAAGTTCTGACACGAACCCCCGAAGACGAACCCTGTTTCACTGTTTGGTATTCTATGACAAGTATTCTAGACATTTGCCCCCTCCCATCATCCATGCGGGCGCGTAAGATAGTCGGTTTTATCCTCGCATTATTGATGATGGTCCCATTTCTTGCTTCTCCGGTTGCCGGTGAATGGTCCGAAGACACGTGGCTAGAGAATATTATTGGCCCAGAGAGGCTAGAGAATGGGGATGAGTTTGGATGCCATGGTTATGAAGGGGCCTCTATCTCAGAAGATATTTGGATAATTGATGAGTGCAAAAAGTATCTGATGAAAGGTACGAATGCATCAAGATGGGGGGCGCCGCCAATTTCATTCGGGGTCCCCGGGCAGATTATCGATCAATATACGGCCTCTCAGTTGATTTCCTCAGGATTTTTGATAGTGGGGGATTCATTGGAAGAAGCTCCAGAAGGATTGATCTTGGCTAAGAGGAATGGCGCTAGTCTGGAAAAGGGAGTTGCAGACAAATCCCTGATTGAGTCTGCCGATGAAGACTCTTTGACAAGCATATATTGGAGGGCCAGAATAGATGATCTAAGAGTAAGGGAAGACAAGGATTTCATGTCATGGTTAGAGGAACAGGACATTTGGTTTACAACATGGGGGGAGTGGAATATGCATCAAATTTCTTCCGAAAATACTTCAGTTACTACAGACGGATCTGAGTTGTATTCTGTCTCAGAGAGCAGTGATTTATGGCAAGTTCCAGGGACTTCGCTAATTCTTTTTGACTCTGAAATATCGGGGGTATTCAACTCTGGAGGTGAGCCTTTCCCTGTAATTTCCCCATATACAAAGAAGCTGGAGTCCGGTTGGAGAGAAGTAGAGGGAGGAATTCTGCTGACCCAATCCCCGGGAACTACCATTACAATCAAACTCAATGAGTATCCAGAATCAGTTTCAATACAACCAGTTACAACATTCAATGGCCTTCGTAACGCAGTGACAATAGTGGGGCATCATACAACTAATCTTTTCCATTGGTCATCCGACTTTCAGGAGTCCCCGTTGACATTCACATGGCTAATTGAGAGGCCATCAGAGGAAGAGATCGACTGGACTCTCCCAATAATTGCAGTCGCTACATTAATTGCTGTTCCAGTAGCGGTAAAAAGGGCTATTGAATCAGATAGTAGCGATAATTAGCTATGAAATATTAGGGCCATAGATTTCAACACCATTTTCTTTCATCATATCCAATATTGATTTTACTACTTCTGCAGGCAGACTCTCAGGTGGATGTACTCCCGGAGGCAACATTTCCGGATTTTCAAGCCACGAGATTATACATCCCAAAGTGACCAAACCAGTAGTTCTCGCCATCGAAGAGTCGCCTTCATTTCCATGATCAATAATCTCCCATCTCATAACCTCGTCATTGCTATCAAAGGCGATTACCTCCATCCAAGTGAACTCTGCTATCTTGGGGTCAAACCACCATTCATTCAACAGCTCATCGACATTCAAATTTCCACTATCCCTTTCATCAATGAATTTCTGTATATGTCCGGGCCACCTGACTGTATACTCGGACATCTCTTCGGCCGGAATCGTCGTTAAAACAGATCGAAGCCCATCTGTAAGGAAAGCTTCCATACTTCCCTTGTCCTTCACCTGTAACAAATGTCTTTCCGATAGAGCTGGAACTGTGACGATACTTGAGCTCCTAACTACTCTGGCTGGACGGGTGTACTCAGCAATCACATCTTTGGGAGAAAATGGCGCCATGTATTGCCACTCCCCCTCAGGATCAGTGGGGTTCCCCCCCACTCTAATCTCAGCCTTAGTGAGGCTGCCCATTATTCTGCAGGCTTCGGCTAGTAGCATATTGGAAAGTCCGGGAGCTATTCCAACGTCCCATAGGACACGGGCACCCCGCTTCTCTATTTCATCGCGATAAAGATCGGGAGTGTGCTCACTAAAGCTTAGATCAACTATCGGCCACTTGGTGTCTAGAAGCTTCTTAGTAAGCTCATGACCTACTTCTCCAGGTAGCATATTGACAACTAAATCCACGCCATCATAGACAGATAAATCGGTCTCTAAAGCATTTCCTTGATGGATGATTAAGTTTTGGTGTTTTAGTGTCTGGCTTGGCTCCATATCATGCACGTGTACCATATGTCCTAGACTCGCCAATTTTCTTGCCACATATGAGCCGACTAGGCCCGCTCCAAAGCAATGTACACACTTCACGACCCATCGTCATCGACATCCTCTATTGCACCTTCGGTTCGTTATTTTGCGCCCAAATCCTGCGATGACTTGATTGAGTGGTCTATATTCCAAGGCTCATGAACGGTGACGGTGCCATAGATCCTTGGTCTTCCGAAGGGGATACCGATTATTCTCGAATAGTCAGTAAATTCGGACTCCAGAAGGTCGATATCTCACAACTTCCAAATCCGGGGATGCTCCATAGAAGGGGAATAGTATTTGCACACAGGGACATGGATGTTGCTGTACGATGTATCAATGAGGGAACCCCTCTCGGAGTTCTTACCGGACTGATGCCCAGTGGAGGAATGCACTTAGGTCACAGCATGGTAATAGAGCAAGTTAAGTGGTTTCAGGAACAAGGCGCCGATGTAACTGTTGCTGTAGCGGATCTCGAGGCACTCGCTACAAGAGGCATTAGTCTATCCAAAGGGAGAAAGACTGCAATCGAAGAATATATTCTGAATTATGCTGCTTTAGGTCTAGACCCATCAAAATCAAGTGTATACTTCCAGAGTGCAAGGCCAGAGGTTCAGAGGTTGGGATTCAAATTAGGAAGAAGGACTAATCTTTCCGAGTTTGAGGCCATTTATGGTTTCACGGGAGAGACTAATTTAGCACATGTTCAAGCTCCAATGGTACAAGTTGGGGATATCGTTCATCCCCAATTAGAAGAGTTCGGCGGCCTCAGGCCGATCGTTGTTCCAGTGGGCATTGATCAAGATCCGCACCTCAGACTAACAAGGGATATTATTGGTAAGACGCATTGGTTCAATATCAATCCAAGAAAGTCAGGCGGACTCATAATATCACTCTCGATTCAGGATGATAACTCGAATATTTTTGGCGTAGGCAAAGGAGGGAAAATTAACAGGGATATTCGAGCAAATATTTTTGATAGGGTAACGAGAATAATTTCATTACTCGGATTTGCCGACTTGATATCTAACCCAAAACACGGTACGTTGGAAATACCAGGTGCAACTAACTCGGATAAGTTCCCTATCAGGATCAGATTACTAGAATTGGAGAGGGAATTAGGAGGACTTGGATTGATGGCCCCATGTTCCACATACCACAGATTCGCACCTGGGATGACTGGTGGCAAGATGTCGTCCTCCAAACCTGAAACGACTATCTTCATGAACGATACATTCGATTCCATGTCCAAGAAAGTCAAGAGGGCTGTTAGTGGTGGAAAATCTACCATTGAAGAGCATAGGAGGCTAGGTGGTGACTGCGGGAAGGATGTCCCTTTCCAGTACTTGGAATTCTTCTTCGAACAAAATGACTCGGCTATTATTGAAATAAAAAGAGAGTACGAAAGTGGGAGAATGCTTGCAGGTGATATGAAGCAACTCTGTATCGAAAAGGCGGCTGATTGGCTTTCAGAAATCTCTGAAAAAAGAGAAATTTGGCGAGATCGACTCGATGAATTTTTAGCGCCCGACTCTAATTAGTTTCTTCACTTCCTATGTCAAAGACTGGATATACTGGACCTGGGTCCAAAGCTTTAGCTACATCATCAGAAATCTTAGTCGAGACTGCATCTTCATGCAGAATTTGACTGTGACCAACGGGATCGAGTAATTCCAATGTTACAACTTCCTGTGCACATTTCACTTGTTCAATCCTTTCCAAAAGCTCATCACACTTCAGTAACGTCTCATCATCACTATCCCTATCCGCTTGTCTCCTAATTGTGCCAATTGCGGCACAGAATCTTTCCAATACGCCCTCTACATTTGAAATATACCCTGTCGAACTAGCCCCGGGCGAGACCTCTAGGCCCAATTCGGAAATTCTGACTGTACACGAAGACGACCTAACAACTCTGGCACTTACATGCTCACTATTCTGAATTTTGAGACTCCATGAACCAGGTTTTTTTCCTTCTGCGGGTATGAAGTCAGTCACTCTCCATCCACAGCTAGAGCATGACATAGTGATCTGGGTATGTTCGCCAAAATAGGGTATCTCAGATGTGTGTGCAAGCATCCTCAGAGCATCTTCTGCCCCACACACAGGGCATGACTGTTCAACTACACTTTCCATATTGACCCTCATTTTTCTGTCCGGCTAGTAAAATTGGGCGGCAATAGTAAAAGCCTCCTCTCTCCCAATCTCAGGACTTCCCCTGAGATGTCATCCTCTACAAATCTTTGAATTTTGTTTACAGCGACATTTAATTCAAGATCATTTTTTATTATTTTGCCCATCTTTACGATAACTATGTCTCCGTCAGAAACCCAATCCATCAATTCAGATATTCCAGTCAGATCTTCAAGATCAGCCCTACGGATAACTGTATCACCACTTATTCTTGGGACTGGAGCGTCCGGATATGAGGACCCCAGATCGTGATAATCCTGACCAGGGCCCAAACTTTCTCTTTGAGGGTCAGAATCACTCACTTCTATCCACTTTGGACCGTCTCGTTTACCCCTTGCCACGATACTGCTGTAGACATTTACTCCTTGATATATCCGGTTATTTGCTTGCTCACTTGTCTGTATGTTCATGAAAATATCAGGCCACAGTCCCGTCGGATTCATAAGGGGCTGACCTGAGAACGTATTGCCGGGACTCACCGGCGGTGATATGATGGATTCTACTTTAGACGCAGTTAAGACAGGCACCAGTACCATTGGAATAACCTTCGATGGGGGCGTAGTTGTCGGGGCAGACCACAGGGCTACAATGGGGCATTTCATTGCAAACAAAAGTGTGAAGAAGCTATTCGACATATCTGATTATGTTGCTCTCACGACTGCAGGATTAGTCGGACATGCGCAATCACTTTCAAGAACGTTAGCCGCCGAATTAAAGCTCTATGAGTTAAAACAGGGCAAGCCAATGACAGTCAAGGGCGCCGCTACTCTTACTGCCAACATCCTAGTTGGTAGGCCTCACTATGTGCAGCTGTTGATTGTAGGTGTAGACAGCTCAGGATCTAGCGTTTACAGCATAGACTCTGCTGGTGGCTCCATCCCTGACGTATACTGTGCCACTGGATCCGGCAGTCCCTACATGTATGGCGTTTTGGAGGACCAGTTCAAGCAGGATATGTCGGAGAAGGACGCTCTCAAGGTTGCCGCTAAGGCACTTCTAGCATCAGCTCAGAGGGATGCAGCTAGTGGAAACGGAATGGATCTAGCTGTCATCACTCCAGAAAGAGGCTATCGACAATTAACTGAGGATGAGGTATCAGCCCTTATCCAATCTCTATGATACTCACCAAATGAATCTCCTGTTAATCGCAGGAAGAATAGCGTGAGCTGGAAGTGATGATTTGAGATTAACATTCTCTGAGATAAAGAACAAAATTTCGAAGATAGTCCCCGAAGGCTTGGACTATGAAGTTGATTTAGAGGCTGGTTCCATATCCATCATCACGAAAGAACCATCTTCATTTGGGGGCGCTGGAGGGCAGAGCCTTACTGTGAAAATCGCTAAAGCGATAAGAAGAAGGGTAGTCATAAGGCCCCATCCAAGTATGCTTTCTACGGAAAAAGAGGTCAATGAAGCGGTTTCTAGAATAATGCCCGAAGAAGCACAGATAAGAAGGATCTGGTTGGATCCTGCATTATCGGAAATCACCATTGAGGCCGACGATCCAAAATCTGCTGTTGGGCAGAAGGGCTCCAATATCCTGCAGTTGAGAAACGAAATCGGATGGCTAGTAAATATCGTGAGAGCTCCTGCCAGGGAAAGTAGGACTCAGACAGATATCAGACGTTTCAGAAAGGAGTTGGCAGATGAAAGAAAGACGCTTCTTAGGAAATTTGGAACTAGAATTTACAGGCCCCAGAGGCCCGGACCTTCTTGGGTCAGGGTAACTGCATTAGGGTCATACAGGGAAGTTGGAAGGGCAATGCACCTTGTCACAACAAACGAGTCGAAGGTTCTAGTAGACTGCGGTGCCAAACCAACTTCCAATAGGAGTGAAGTACAACCATTTTTCGCAGCTCCGGAGATGCTCCCACTGGATAACATTGATGCAGTCGTAATCACGCATGCCCACGTAGACCACATTGGCATGTTACCTGTTCTTTTCCGATATGGCTACAAGGGACCAGTATACTGCACTCAGCCAACAAGGGACCTAATGACGTTACTCCAGATGGATTACATCAAAGTAGCTCAAGCCGAAGGCAATGAAGCCCCATACTCCAAATCAGACATTCAAGAGTGCATAAAACACGTAGTTGACGTAAATTGGGGCGAGAAGACTGATATTGCCCCGGACATCAAGATGACCATGGAAAATGCCGGTCACATTTTGGGTTCATCAAGTGTTTACATGCAAATAGGAGAAGGTAGGAATGAGCATAAGTTACTATTCTCTGGGGACATAAAATATGAGAAATCTTGGCTTTTCGATGCAGCCACCGTTCGCTTCAACAAAGTTGACACCCTGGTGATTGAATCGACATATGGGGGTCCTCAGAGTATTCAGCCAACAAGGCAACAGGCGACACAAGACTTACAAGATCTAATTATCGATACTCTTTCCAGAAAGGGAAAAATATTCTGCCCAGTATTCGCCGTTGGAAGGTCACAGGAAGTAATGATGGCAATAGATGAGTTGTTCAAATCAGAAAAGGTAACGCCTGTTCCCGTTTGGCTAGATGGGATGATTTCCGAAGCAACCGCTATACACACCAGCCATCCTAATTATCTCAACAAGGACCTACGGGCAAAGATGCTAAGGGGAGGGGATGAAAATCCATTCAATTCTAAGTGGTTCAGGCAAGTCGAGTCTAGGGATCAGAGAGAATCGATTCTACTCGATCCATCTCCTTGCATAGTTCTGGCGACTAGTGGCATGATGACCGGAGGCCCAATTGTTGAGTATTTCAAGTACTGGGCACCTGAGCCAGGAAACACCCTTTGCTTCGTCGGATACCAAGCCTCAGGGACTCTAGGTCGAAGGCTTCAGGATGGGCACTCTCAAGTTCCATTGGTGGATAAGGGACAGACTCTAATGGTCGATGTCAGGTGCAATATGGTAATCATCGATGGATTTAGTGGGCATTCTGATAGAAACCAGTTAATGGACTATGTTAAGGCTCTGAACCCTACTCCTAGAAAAATTATCTGCCATCATGGCGATCCACAGACATGTAATGCATTCAGGAAGGGACTCAGGGAGAGATTCAAGGTTCAGACTTATGCTCCAGACAATTTAGAGACATTAAGGCTCCTTTGACACTATAAGATCGGAGTGTCATATCCGAAATCTCCCGCACTAACTTCGCTCCCATCGGACAACTCTTCTTCATCATCTGGCCATTCGAACGTTTCTTCGATAGAAATGGAACGATTTTCGCTCTTTGATAATGCCAAAGCTACAGTGAATGGTATCAATAATAGGGCAATCCAAGAGTTTGATCCAACCTCTCCCGATGAAAAAATGCTAGATAACGAAATAAGTACCAGTAATGTTGTCAATAACCACCCAACATTCCGCCTGACTGAATTCATACCACTCTGAGGGGGGGCCGACTAATCAGTCAAACTCTTGAACCTGCGATTCTACGTAGGTTCATGGAAGGCCGTTGGGCTATGATCAAATGTGAGTGCGGAAGATATTTTGGATCCAGCTCAAAAAATGTCGGGGGCTGTCCTCGTTGTGGATCTGACAAAAATCTCAAAATCATGAAAAAATACTCATCTTCAAAATCCCTTAGAGATGATATTTCCAAAGCAAACACCCCTCCAGAAATAGAAAATGAAATCTCTGTGAGGTTTGAAAAATACGATAGTAAGATCCGAAAAAGAGACAACGTTAGTGCCGATATAATCCAAAAAATAATCAAAACATCCACTACTGATGAAAATATCATCACTATTGACTCAATTTCAAACTCCATTAGTAAGCTGGCGTTATCCAAAATCACCGCTGAGGACATTATTGAGATACTTGAAGCATCATCACTGGTGCTGAGAAACTCCAATGGGTCATGGACCGTTCTCCAGTAACGTTCATTCAAGAGATGCCCTGCGGAGTCACAGGGGCCCGTGGGTTAGTCTGGTCTATGCTAGATGCTTTGGGAGCATTTGACCCTGGTTCAAATCCAGGCGGGCCCACCATTATTCTACTCTACTAAGGGCCTCAATGTCAAATATTGATACCGCCTTTTCAATGGCATCAGGGATGCTGAACCATCGAGCCTCTTCAATCTCATCATCCTTCGGAACTATCTCAGACACATCGAAGTCACCTTTGCATTTGTATGTGAAAGAAATCCAGTTAATTCCATCTTCGTTAAAGATCTCCTCACGGATAAAGGCCCCATCTTGCTCGCCATGCGGCACCCCTGTCTCGCCCTTAGGATCATCTATGACGATGGAGACCCCCAGTTCTTCCATTGCCTCTCTAACTGCCGCCTCACGCGGATGCTCTCCATAATCAACGAATCCTCCAGGAAGTGTCCAACACCCCGTGAAAAAACCTCTTGAAACCTTTGCCATGAGTACTTGGCCTATAGAATTCAGAATCAACACCTTGCTGACAACTCTATGAATGGTTCTGTAAACAGATTCTCTGGCAACAGGGTCGACAGCGTTGTCACTGATTACTGAATCCTTCCATGCCCACTCGCCCGGCCAGTCAATCAAAGGCTTGCCATGTACAACAATGTGATCTTCTTGCCCCACTCTGAATTTGTTTGTTCTGATTTTCTCCCACTCTATCCCAAAATTGACCAGCTCTTCTTCTGTAGGGAGACGTATAAATTCTGAATTCGAATCAAACCCGACTCTGCCGGATCGAGGGATTGCAGGACCAGTTCCGTCACCGTAAACTAACAATAATTTTCCATCAGACTCTAGATAGATGTGTTTTCTCATTCACACACCTAACTAATTTCCAAAAGCCCGCCAACAGCTTCTCTCTCTTCCATAAGTACGGCCACATTCTCATCTATCTTAGATTGCGCGAAAGAGTCAATTGGCAACCCCTCTACTACTGTCGCCTTTCCATTTTCACATCTGCATGGGAAGCTGAAAACCAGTCCTTCTGGGACTCCATACCAGCCTTCTGAGGGTAACGCCATCGACACAATCCTGCCATTTGATCCCTGCCACCAATCACGCATATGGTCCACCGCAGCCGAAGCGGCCGAAGCGGCCGAAGATGCACCCCTTGACACAATCACGGCCTTTCCACGGGTTGCTACTGTATCCAAGAATGCACCTCTCAACCAGTCTGTTTCGAATACGTCAGTTGCCAATCTGCCATCAACGGTCGCGAAGCGTGGATCTGGATACATTGTGTTGGCATGGTTCCCCCAAATGAATACATCATGTATCTTAGACGCCGGCACTCCTGAATGTTCTGCCATTTGTCCGACAGCACGATTCTGGTCGAGCCTTGTCATTGCGCTAAATTGACTCGATGGTATCCTTGGTGCATTCGCATTCGCAATTAGTGCATTGGTATTACAAGGATTGCCCACAGTAATGACCTTGACATTAGCCGAAGCAACCGCATCTATTGCTTTACCCTGACCAACAAAAATCGGCCCATTCGCGGCCACGAGGTCTGATCTATCCATGTCCTTTGTCCTAGGCCTCGATCCGACTAGGAAAATTGCATCAGCATCACTGAATGCAATATTCGAATCATCAGTGCCGATTATGCCATGGACCAATGGAAAAGCTGAGTCCCTCAATTCCATCATTACTCCGTCTAACCTTTGCATTCCAGGGGGTATTTCCAGGAGCTGTAGGATGACCGGCTGATCCTTGCCAAAGCAATCCCCACTCGCTATTCTCCATAGCAGAGCATAACCAATATTTCCAGCAGCTCCGGTTACAGCAACTCTAATCGCTTTTTTCTCATCAGTTTCATCTGTCACTTTACTCGCGCCTTCTTCCGAATCCCCAGACATTATCTTCCCTCAGTCAAGCGAGCAAGACCATGGTATTAGCACTTTGTGAAGTAGCGTTCTTCTCCATTCCAAGAATATCTGATAAGGCCAATGAGAATAGTGAGCCGACGGCTTCAATAAGCGCCCACATCTCGCAGGTTCATATTGGTCTTCGGACTACAGAGGGATAGTATGGAACTCGGCATTCTCAAGGAGCCAGAAGGGGAGATGAGGGTGTCCATTGTCCCTAACTCAATACCCAAGCTCGTCAAGTCAGGTATTGAGGTAATTGTAGAAAATGGAGCTGGGGATCTTGCAAACCACTCTGACGATGAGTATGTGAAAAAGGGAGCGAAAGTAGCATCTAGAGATGAAGTATTGCAATGTAAGTCATTCATCTCCATCAATGTCCCAGATTTGGATGAAATCTGTAAGGGGGCTACATTGATGTGTGTAGCCGACCCATTCAGGAACCCAGATGTCGTAAGAAAGGCAATCTCTTCTGAAATCACTCTGATTAGTATGGATATGATTCCAAGAAGACTTTCAAGGGCTCAATCTATGGACGTAAACTCCAGCCAAGACAATCTCTCTGGATACAAAGCAGTCCTTCTCGGAGCCTCTCATGTGCCTAAAGGAATACCAATGATGACTACCAGCGCAGGCACAGTCAAACCTGCTAAGTTTGTAATTATGGGTAGTGGTGTGGCTGGATTACAGGCAATAGCAACTGCCAAGAGAATGGGCGCTATTGTGTATGCTTCAGACGTGAGAAAGTCCGCTGCAGAACAGATTGAATCTGTAGGTGGTAGATTCATCGAGGTGGAAGGGATGGATGATTTCGAAGATGAATCAGGTTATGCCAAGCCATTAACACCAGAATTTATCCAAAAGGTCAATGAAACTGTCTGTGAAGTTGCTAGCGATGCAGATGTAATTGTAACTACGGCCAGAATATTTGGTAGGCCTGCACCAATAACTATCCCGGAAAACGCAGTCAAAGAATTCAAGACAGGGGCAGTAATTGTAGATATGAATTCTGATGTTGGCGGAAATTGTGAACTGACAGTTCCCGGCGAAATTGTAACAAGTCATGGAGTCAAGATCATCGGAATAGAAAATCTAGCTGGTACGATACCGTCAACAGCGAGCATGCTTTACTCAAATAACCTAACCAACTTCGTAATTTCACTAATGACAGATGGCAAAATCAACCTAGATCTGAATGACGATATTCTAGTCGGGCCATCAGAAGATTCAGATTTCTTTGTTGATGGCATGGGCGGGGTTCTGATATGCATGAATGGAGAGCTCCATTCTAATCAGAAAAGACTTGGGGGGATTTTGTAATGTCCTTGACACTTTCCGCTCTAATTGGAAGCATCACCGTATTCGTATTAGCAATTTTTCTAGGCTTTGAGCTGATTAGCAAGGTCCCCCCTACACTCCATACTCCTCTTATGTCGGGTGCTAATGCTATATCGGGAATAACAATAGTGGGGGCCTTGATTCTTTCAAATGCGTCATTTGAGGGTGCAAATACATCCTTCGCGGCAATACTAGCTTTCATGGCTTTGATTATGGCTACCATAAATGTCGTTGGTGGATTCATGGTTACAAATAGAATGTTGGAGATGATTGCCGGCCGAAGAAAAAAGGGGGGTAACTGATTGGTAGATCCTGTTGTATGGGATATTGGATACTTGATATCCGCATCAATGTTCATTGTTGGCATCAAGAGGCTTTCGAGCCCTAGGACGGCACCTTCTGGCAATATGCTAGGCGCACAAGGAATGCTTCTTGCCGTTATCGTAACATTGCTGAAGCTGCAATCTGAGGGCATTATCGGTTGGGAGCTGATTGTCGCTGGATTGGCTATCGGATCCATAATTGGTTATCTGATGGCTACACGTGTCGAGATGACAGGAATGCCAGAGCTCGTCGCTCTGTTCAATGGTTTTGGAGGCGCGGCATCGGCTTTAGTCGGACTTTCCGAGGCCCTCAAGAGAATATCTGAGGGAGTACCGGACCCAGGGGTCGAGCTTTATGCGACATGGACAGCGATCGGGCTTTCCGCACTTGTGGGCTGGATAACTCTATCTGGGAGCTTAATGGCTATGATGAAGCTAAAAGGTGGATTTTACATTCCATTCTCTAAGAAAGACGACAGAGGAAGGAGCAGATGGGTTTCATTTCCAACATGGGGCCCCCCATGGTTAAATTACGTCAAGGCCACATTACTATTGCTATCTGTCATACTCATTGTTATGACTATTCAAAATCCAGAAGATAAAATGTACGTTTACTGTCTGGTAGCTTCATCCACTGTTCTAGGTGTATTATTCGTTCTTCCAATCGGCGGCGCTGATATGCCAGTTGTGGTCAGCCTGTTGAATTCACTTTCAGGCATTGCAGCCGCATTTACAGGATTTGTAATAGGCAATAACGTTCTGATAATTGCAGGGTCGATGGTTGGTGCAGCAGGGTTGATACTAACCTTCATCATGTGTAAAGCAATGAATAGGGAATTATTCGATGTTCTCTTCAAGGCATTCGGTGGTTCTGGGGAGAAAGACCAGTTAACTCGAACCAAAGTCGGTAGCGACCCGGAAGAAGTCGCCATGGTCTTGGATGGTGCACAGAAGGTAATTGTAGTTCCAGGATACGGTATGGCCGTTAGTCAGAGTCAGCACGCAGTTAAGGAATTTGCAGATCTTATGGAGTCTTTTGATTGTGAAGTCTTGTATGCCATTCATCCAGTTGCAGGAAGGATGCCGGGGCACATGAACGTACTATTGGCAGAAGCAAACGTGCCGTATGAGAAGCTTATCGAGATGGATGAAATTAATTCTGAATTCCCTGAATGTGATGTTGCAGTAGTTATTGGAGCCAATGATACCACTAACCCCGCTGCTAGGTCTAATGAAGGGCCACTCGCCGGAATGCCGATACTAGACGTCGACAAATCATCTGTTGTCGTGATAATCAAGAGAAGCTTGTCAGTTGGATATGCAGGTGTTGACAATGACCTCTTCTACATGGATAAAACAATGATGTTGTTTGGGGATGGTAAAAAGATGATGAATGAACTTAACTCCGCAATTAAGGAACTGTAAACGTAGGTAAGCCAGCATGTCTCCGAGCAAGCGTTATTTGTCCCCGGCTTCCGAAGCTCTAACAGGGGACCGTAAGATGGCTGGTTTGAAGAGAGCCCTCGTCGTCATTTTGACACTGTCGATCCTATCAATTCCAGCAATGGGTATGAGCTCAGGACCTGGTTATGAAAATGCGGATGGCGATCCCACAGTGAAGTATGGATGTAATTGCCATAATAACGGAGCGGCCTCCTCAAGAGCAGTAGTAATGGTCACTGGAGTGCCCGTAATGTATGAATTAGGCGAGTCATATGATATGACTATCAAGGTAGCTGACTCTCTCACTTTATCGGGCGGAAATGGAAACACTCAGGGTGGTTTCCTAATGACTTCAGAGGGTATTGGAAATTTCACTTGGCCTGACGACCAAGAAATCCGTGAAGCAGAGGGGGCACCCTCAGATATATCGCATTCAGATACGGATTCAGATGGCATATGGCAAATTTCATGGACAGCTCCCACCGAGGACTCAGGGCCAGTTCATTTTTGGGTTGCAGGAAATTCAGTTAATGGAGACGGTGCTCCCGGGGATGAGGACTGGTGGAACATACTCACATTTACTGTAAATGCCCCAGGGACAATAGAGTCTGGTGACTCAGGAGCAACCCTGGAAACTAGGACTGTCTCTGTAGGCGATTATGACACTCTATTCTTGATTGAGGAGTCCGAGGCACAGAAGGAGGCTGAGAGGCAGGAGGCTCTCTCGAAAAGAGTATTCACACAAGGTAACTTATTCTTCTGGACCAGCCTTACTGCATTACTCGTAGGTGCATTGGTGCAAAGGGAGATTCTTGAGAGGAGGTATGATGATGGTCCAGAGTACTTAGCTATGGAGCTAGCATATCCACAAGCTATCAGAAGGTCACTGATGAGCATAGCTTCTTTCTGGATAGCAATTAGATGGGCCTCCTCAGAAACTCCAATCTATTTCCCACCTCCTGCGGTAGTCGAGGAAGGGACCAAGATCACTGATTTGACCGACTTCCTGACTGGATGCGCATTTCTGGCTAGCGCTTTGTTCGCCTATGGCGTATACAGGACAATAATAGCCGCTAGAAAGGACCCGGAAGTCAAGGATCGTCTCTAGATGTCAGAGCAACGAATAATTCTCGAATCTAAATCACTGGATAATCACTTTCAAGATCTATATTCTCTTGTCAAAAATACTGTAATATTGTCATCATTAACAGGAATTTTATGGTCAATATTTGCAACAGAGATACTAACCGAATGGGTTTCCTTATTCACTTTCGAAGATAATACAGGAGATCTGTCCATCTACGCCCCATTCAATTGGGTCGAGGTAAAATGGTCGTTTTCAATATTGATGGGTGTAATCACAGCAATTCCATTCATTTCTTTAATGCTCTATAATTTTGCCAAACCAGGCTTGTATCCGAATGAGACAAGTCCAGTCAAGTCAATCCTTATTGTTAATGCCATCTTTCTTCCACTTGTCATATTTGGAATCTGGGCATGGATGGTTCCTGAAATGGTCGATGTAGCAGATGAACTCTCCAAGATAGATAATGTAGAGGCCAAGTACGATATATTTGAGATAGTCAACCTTGCTCTAGGGATTACATGGATGACCGTCATATCATCTATTCTTTCGACCTCACTACTTCTAGCTAGGATAATGGACGATTCTGGCGGAATCTATGACTGGATTAGGCCCAGGATCATCCTCATCTCATTTGGATTGTTAGTTTTCACAATGCCATCGGTCTTTGAAGGACTTAGAATACCTATTTCTTTGCTAATATTGTATCTTTGCGACCTCTTTTCGAGATTATTCCCTGTTTGGGAAAATCGTCCGCACTCTACCAAGATGTCACTGCATTGAAAGGTCGTACATTGTAGCGCTCCTTGTGAAATCACTCAAAGCCGTCATGGCCACACTAATCCTGATGGGCGGAATTTGGATTAATTTAAATCCAGATTTAGTAGACAAAACCTATGATTTCGATGATTCCGAAGAGTCAACAAATCTAATTGGGCTACAAGATGAAGAGAATTGGCTCGTATTGAGGGTGTCATTTCCATCCATGCCCCACTCTCTCTCGAAAACAGATTCTCTATTGCTTGGAGCAGGATCTGCGCAGGAGTATATTTACCAACTATCTGGTGGAAAATCCAATTTAGAGGTCACAGTATCTAGCGATGTCTGGGTTTCAGAATTCGATGAATCATACTGGGGGGCCGACTCCCTGAATGAGCGTGACGTCGGCAATAGTGGCAGGGGGGTAGACAAATTAGTTGAGGAATCTGCTACAAATCTACTTAGTGGCATGGATCTTTCTGAATGGGACATTGATGGAGATGGAATTATTGACAGATTACTAATTCTACATTCTGGAAGTGCCCAAGAATCTGGAGGATCTACAGATTCAATATGGAGCCATTTCTCAACGTTGATGACCCCAGTAAAAATCGATAATTGGGAGATACAACATTATACAATTTCATCCATGGAATCCGGACTTGGTACCCTTATTCACGAAATGCTCCATCAAATGGGGGCATACGACTTGTATGACGTACATTCCGATTTACCTACGAGCTCTTGGAATGGTCTCGGTGATTGGGATATTATGGCAAGTGGTAACTGGAATGGAAATTCCATGTCTCCGGCCATGCCTGGTGCTGCCACTCTAATGTCTATCGGAGGATCTGGAATCAATCAAATAGATACTACTTCGGCTCAGAATATCTCTCTATTCCCTATGTCCTCTACAAATAACAGTACTCGTGTCGTCTACATAGAAACAGCTCCAGAAGAGGCAGTAATGCTTACTTTCCGTGCTGATATCGGCTTCGACTCAGAATTGCCAGGCTCTGGAATAATTGTAGAGTATCTAGATAAAAACAACGGAAACGTAGATGAAAATACTGTGAATAAAGATCCCAATAATCCGTGGGTGATGATCATTGAGGCCGATGGCGACCAAGCTCTGGTTAGGAATCGCGATAGTGGTAGCCCGGGCGACCCATTTCAATCAGGAGACTCATTTGGAAGTGAAGGCCACATAATCAGGGATAACAGAGGAAGATTGGTTCCATGGCAAATCCAGATTCAGAGTATAAGTTTGGAAATGGCCACAATAAATTTTATTCCTACTGAAAATCATACAGAAAGAGTTCTGACACCTAGATCGCCCATCCAAATGATTGACGGGGAGAGTGCATATGCAACTGTGCATAGTGATAATCCATGTACATTACAAGTAAATACCAGCATTGACCTAACAACCCCCAAATTATTAGAGATTGAAATTCCCTCGGGAACTTCAATAATTCCAATTATAAGAAGCTCCGATGTATCTCAAGAATTGGGTGTCGTCATAGGAAAAATTGGCTGTAAAGACACGACTCCTGAGGACATCAGGATAGAGTGGCAGAAGATAGGACACAGAATTGATACTGCAAAGATAACTCAAGTTGTTCCGTGGAATCAAGACTCAACACTTTCACTCCCAATTTCTACGACTGGATCCGGAGACAGAAATTATGACATTGTTATTGAGGGAGCTGTAGACAGAATCGCATACTCGACAACACAGGGAAAATTTTCTCCGGGCGATGATATCATACTGCGAATAGAGCCAAACGGATTGTTGACACCTGGGATGTATGCCAGAGGAGAAATTGTGATCCAAGATGAATACTCCGTTGAACAGAGGATTCAGATCACATTGATTGCCGAATCTCCTTTCACTGGAGATGGCCTATTAGGGTGGATCTCACAACCATCAAATGGGATTCTTGTAATTTCCATTCTTATGGCTTTCAGTATTTTAACTGGAAGAAACAGGGAATCTACCTAGGATTGCTCCATCTGGAATCCGCAGGAGGACGTGATACACGAAGGAATCTCCACTCCCCAGTTCCTACATCTACCGGACATATCCAATGTTTATTGACGCCTGAAGCTAGTCTGGATGTCAGACATGCTTTCGCCCATACGCCGATTGTCTTATGATAATCTTCTGGATCATTAATTAGCCACGGGGCATGATCCTGCCCGACTGATCCGGAATAACATCTCCAAGTAGTTCCAAATTTGAATCCAGAGCGAGTGTTTAGTCCTCTATTCCAGAGTTCATGCAATAAACTAGCCGTCTTAGTCATGCCCAAGTGCGGATTAGTAGGGCCAGTGGAGAAATCCTCAATATTGTTATTCTTAGAAGATTTTCCGAAGAAGTGGACCAATTCTCTCTCGGCCCAGTCAAGTTGTCGACCACCTTGAACTGGTATTCCCACCGCTTCTAACGGCCAATCATCAGCTCCCGGAAAATAGGCCCCTCCATTCATCGTCTCTGCATATTCATTATCAGAGATAATCAAGAATTCTTCTATGGAAGGGGGAGTAAGATTACCCCTTGGATCAGCAATTGAAAGGCGGTATGTGACTACAGACATCTCTTCATCTACTACAATTGACTCTGCTATTCTTCCCGAATCTTCTACCTCTCTGACCCATTCATACAAGTCATCCACATCAAACTCCTGCTCAGCCGTAAACCACCTAACTTCAGATACTGCTGGGTCCTTGCTTGGATGTTTGTCGGAGTCCCACCTAAGCCCCCATGATCTTTTGCTATGCCCTATTCCTAATTTTCCTAGGTTACATCCTAGGACAATTTTGTTGCCAGGAGTCCTAAGTGCCTCCATTACTGCATACTCATAAAATAATGCAGGATCGCCTTCAAGGCCCCCGAAAAGAAAGCCAATTCCCGGGGATTCAATATTTCTATGATTGATGCAGAACATCATTTCAACACTTGTGAGGCTTATCCCCCCTCCTTGGACAGGTATGCCAATCGCAGATTTATGCCATAGCCTATCGCTGGACTTTTCATCAAAGTGCCAACTCCCGCCGTCACTCTGCATAACTCCTGCCAAAGGTCCTAGAATTTCATCCCTCGGTCCAGAAATATCATTTCCCTCCACCCGTTCGTCACGTCGTGTCAGACTACAATGAAGCAGACTCACTTCAGACTCTAATCAGACTATTACATGAAGTTGAGGGTACCAGAGTGACATTAATTGGCGACGTTATGCTTGATAGGTATCACCATGGCTACTCTAATAATCTGAACTCAACTGCACCAGTCCCAGTCCTTAGGGTTACTAACTCTGAAGAGTCCCCCGGAGCAGCAGCACACATTGCCAGAGGACTATTCTCCTTGGGCCTGAGTGTTGATTTCTTCAGTTCAGTAGGTGATGATCAAGAAGGGAAGACAATAATTGACACCCTTGCTAAAGAGGGAATAGCGACGAATGGAATAATCCGCGCGGCCCAGAGAAAGACACTTACGAAGATTAGATTTTATGGCAGCAGGGAGAATTTACTAGACCAAAGTCAAGTTCTCCTCCAAGCTGATAGGGGCCCGATTGAGGAATTAGACCCGACTATAAGCGAGAATCTGACTAACATGGCTTTGAAGTCTCTCGAATCCAGCCAGGCACTAGTTATATCTGATTATGATAAAGGAGTAATTTCCGAATCAGGGTCTAAAAAGCTAATTTCATCCGCAAAGAAACTCGGTATTCCTTCCATAGTCGATCCAAAGCTAACAGGCTTATCCAGAAGCTCTGGGGCTGACATTGTCATTTTCGGAATGAGGGGTCTAGAGTTACAGAACAAGAGACTCATGACAGATTCATTGGATGATGCAGCATCCCAACTAATTGATACTTACAATTGGGGGTCTCTCCTAGTTCTTGGGGGTGTTAATGGAGTAACATTGCATTCTTCAGATGGTGCTAAGATATTTTTCCCTTGCAGGGCGAATGCTCCTAGGCAGCAAATAGGACTCAATGATGCGGCAGCTACCGCACTTGCAGCAGCACTTGGAAATGGACTCGATGTCATGGATGCAGCAGCCCTTTCTGCAGCGGCTTGTGAATGCGTACTCTCCGCAGAGGCTAGTCAGGAATTTGTAGATAGCGACACTTTACAACTTTGGCTCGAAGAGCTTTCATGGAAATTACGTATTTCAGATAGATAATCACGTTTACCAGAAGTTCAAAACACATATCGATGCGCCAATACACATGAAGCGCATGGTTGCATTGGCTCTAGGGTCAATACTAATCTTCGCAATCCAACCTCAAATATCGGGATTGGAACATCAAGAGGTCCAGTATTTTTCAGATAACCAAGATCCTCCCATAATCGGATTCAATGAAGACAATGGGGTATTTTTAGATCAAAACTCTACTGTATCAGGTTTTATTGTTGCAAGCAGCATTCCTGACTCATATGTGTGGCAAGTTTCAGAACTTTCACATTCCGGGGTGTTGTCCCCCCTCACTCTGCAAACTCCTTTGTACATCCAAGAAATATTTTCAAACCAAGACGACGGTATGACAAGATGGTCATGGAATATCTCCAATTTCTTTGAGTTTCCATTGCCCAGTGTCAGTACAGTTCTAAATTGCACATGCTACCTTTCTGTCACAGTAAATTCAGGAATACACGAATCTAGCAAATCCTTGCCTATATTTTTTGGCAATCCCGTTTCTCCTGCACTTATCTTAGACTCGCCATCAGACCAACACAGCCATACCGCGACATATTCCAATATAGTCGAGATTTCTGGTTGGGTTTCATCTCCCTCTGGATCCCCCGTCTTTACTTCTATTAATGTAATCAACGAGGAAACATCACCTAATACATGTTTGACATTACCAAATATTTCCAGTCCAATATCAAATTCAACGACTTCCGTTACGTTTTCATCGATGTTCAGTGGCCATTTTTCTGTGAGCATTGATGTCACGGAATTGGAAGATGGGTGGTATTCAGTCTGGGCCTCTATTCAATCTCCAGATATTCCAGGGGAAATCAAAAATATCTGCCTAGACTCCAGAATTGACAATTCAAATCCAGTGGCACTTTTAGAGGGGCCGCAACAAGTACAGGAGGGAGATGGCGATTTAATTTTTGATGCCGGGCAATCTTTTGATCCATACTGGGGCAAAGAGAATCTGAACTACATTTGGACCCTAATTAAAGTAGAAACGGCAGGTAGCTATCTTGTCGATAATTCTGAGGGTACTGAATCAAGTTTTTTTGTAGTCGATGATGCAATTTCAGGAGACTACAAACTATCACTCTTAGTTGTCGACGAAGAAGGAATGTCAAGTCAGATAGATTCCGAATTTTCAATCATTAATCAGCCACCACTAGCCAAACTTTCTATTTCGGGAGAGTCACTCTCAGACGGGGATAAAATGGTGCTATCCGATTTATTGGAATGGGATTTAGATGCCTCACAATCACTCGATACTGGAAATGATATAGATGGACTTAGATGTGTCTGGAAGATAAATTATAAGACAATTTACGAGGGTTGCGAAAGAAGCCTTCAATGGCCAGAAGGGGATGATAACGATTCTATTCTTCTAACCCTGGATGTCATAGACGACGATGAAGAATTTTCTTCTATATCGGTAGAGCTATATCGTGCCAATTCCGAAAACCAAATACCATTTTCTGTAATCGTTCTAATTCTTTCTACACTATTTTTTATCAGTTCAGTAATCTATTCAAGAAGGAGAAATGAGGATATGGAGATCCCGAAGTGGAACGAATAAATACCCGATAATCACCCCCACCCCTAAGTAGTTGTATGATAGGTGACAAACATGGCAGATACGGTGTTTGAACACAGTGAGTACCGAAGACGCCATGAAGAACTCATCCAGCAGCTTCCCCCAAATTCCCTAGTAATCATTCCAAATAATGTTCCAAAAACAAGATCTAATGATACTAAATATCCATTTAGGGCTAATTCATATCTTATGTATCTCTCTGGCTGGGAGGAGTCAAACTCCATACTGACAATAACAAAAATCTCCAATCAGACCACTATTACTCTATTCGTAAAGCCTAGAAATACTGAATCTGAGATATGGGAGGGCAGGATAGTAGGCATTGAAGGAGCAAAAAATGGTTGGCCAATAGATAAGGCAGTTCCAATTTCGGATTTCGAATCAGTCTTATCGGATTCTTTTAAACAAATCTCTAATCTATTTCTGTTGAAGGACATAAATATGAAAATTGACTCAATAGTCAACGATCTTTGGGATGGTGATATTTCCGATCCATGTGTTTATCTGGATAAAATGAGGACAATCAAGTCTCCCGCTGAGATAGAACTCATGCAATCATCATCATCCATAGCCTGTGAAGCTCATATTTTAGCTATGTCAATATCCAAGCCAAGAATCGGAGAGTGGGAGATTCAAGCCTCTATGGAAAACCACTTCACACGAAACAGGTCGGTAAACAGTTACAATCCAATTGTAGGAGGAGGGGATAATGCAACTATTCTGCATTACAGCTCTAATTCGAATCATATCGAAGATAATGAATTAGTATTGGTTGATGCGGGCTGTGAAATTAGCGGCTATGCATCAGATATTACTAGGACGTGGCCAGTTAATGGGAAGTTCACAGAGCCGCAGAGAGAGATTTACGAATTAGTCTTAGAGGCACAGATTTCTGCCATTAAAGCCTGTCAACCAGGATCATCTTGGGAATCAATGCACAGAGCAGCATCTGAAGTGATTTCAAAGGGACTCATAGATTTAGGTGTTCTGAAATGCTCTCTCGAAGAAGCCCTTGGGAAAAATCTAGATGGTGAATTCAGAAAATTCTTCATGCATGGCACGGGTCACATGTTGGGCCTAGATGTTCATGACGTGGGAGGCGGAAGGCAAGGTGGAAATCCGGGACCGACTCTTTCCCCTGGCATGATTGTCACAGTTGAGCCCGGGCTATACTTTGCATCTTGGAGGGAAGATATAGAAATTCCTGAGAAATATTCCGGAATCGGTGTAAGAATAGAAGACGATGTCCTGATCACTGAGAGCGGCCCACTAGTACTTACTGATGGATGCCCGAAGACAATCGATGAAATAGAATCAATTGTCGGGAGTGCATTGTAAATGAGCGCTGATGATATCCTACAAGCTCAACTGGAAGATAATCCTCCTAGGATATCTGTTGAAGAGGCAATTGTACTATACGAGAATGCAAACCTAAGTGATTTGATGCATGTCGCTTCTGTCAGAAGATCGATTATTGTCCCGGGAAATGAGGTAACTTACCTAGTTGATAGAAATATTAACTACACAAATGCATGTACAATAAATTGTCAGTTCTGTTCATTCTACAGGCCACCAGAACATCCTGAAGCATATACCCAGACATTCGATGAAATAAGCTCACGAGTTTCTGAGCTCGAGGAAATAGGGGGCTCGAGGATATTGATGCAAGGTGGTGTTAATCCCGACTTACAATTATCTTGGTACACGGAATTAATATCAAAACTAAATCAAAAACATCCAAAGATTCACCTGGATTGCTTCTCTCCAATCGAAATTGAGGGAATAGCGGAAGTTTGCGGAATATCAACTAGTCAGGTACTCAGGAAACTGAAAGATTCTGGTATGCACGGACTACCGGGTGGCGGTGCTGAGATGTTAGTTGATGATGTCAGACTAGACATATCGCCCAAGAAGGGTTCATCTGGAAATTGGATAAGGGTAATGCGTGAAGCTCAAGATCTCGATCTGATAACTTCCGCAACCAATGTAATCGGATTCGGTGAGACATACTCGGATAGAGTAATGCACATGAATCTGATTAGAAAGGCCCAAGACGAAGCTATCAATAGTGGAAATATGGGATTTACTTCCTTTATTTCATGGCCAGTACAGTTGCAGAATAATGTATTCGGTGCACGAAACAAAGGCGCTAATAGAATCGAATTAGGAGCTTCATCTTCTGAATATCTAAGACATGTGGCCATCTCAAGGATTTTCTTCGACAATATTTCACACATTCAGGCTTCTTGGCCAACAATGGGGATGGAGGTTGCACAACTGGCTTTGTCCGCTGGCGCTGATGATGCCGGATCTACTATGATGGAGGAAAATGTTGTATCTGCATCTGGTACAAATAAGACAATGGCCACAGAGAAAGAACTTCAAAGAATAATACTTAGATCTGGATATAGGCCGAGGAAGAGAGACTCAGAATACAACCTACTCAATACCGAATTATTGGATGATACGCCTTTGTACTCCATCCCTCCACTACAAGGAAACTAGGATTCTGATCGCCCGCTCCTTACTGGCAGATCTTCAAACCCTATTTCTGTTAATGGGAAATCTATTGTGATCGGTCTTACCCACTTCATCAAAGTACCATCGTCCCTAACGGCCTCGATAACAATCTCCCAGTGAACTGCAATCATGGCCGAGTATATTGTTCCCGGCCATGGCTTTGATGGCCCTAACATCCTTATTGGCAAATCCTTCACCTTTGTCCATTCGCCAAAATCTTGCACTCTCATAGGCTCGAGCAGAAGTAATCTACCTCTTCCCACTGTCATTGGCATAGACTCTCCAACACCAGTGCCATGTTCATCGGCCGTTGAAATCCTCCTTTCGGGTAATTCAGTAGACATTCCAGGTGAAGGCTGACCGAATCTTTTTCTTCCCATGGCGCTCAATAATGCTTCTCTTTCGGGTATTGCAACTCCAACTTGAACCCTAGCTCTTTTCGCCTCAATGCCCTTGGGCATTTTGATTTTTGTTAAATCTACAAATTCAGTGCAGAGCTCCCCGATTTCAATTTCTGGATTAGTTAAGGGATTTGAAATATATTCATTCTGCCTCCTGATATCCTTGATATTAGCAAAAACTCGTACAAGTATCGGAGTTACAAAAACTGGAAACGCAATCAATATCATCAATGGATAGTCTAGGGGGCCAATACTAATCGGTGTGAATAATAGATCTGGAATAAATCCAATATTGATTAACGCCGGCTCAAGAGCATGCATTAACAATGCAACAACAAGGATTAGGACTCCTGGAAAAATCGTTTTTCTCGCAATTTTGTGCATAGGATCCGGTTCGATATACCAGCCATTTCTCGTTCTCATTAAGAATGGCAATGTCGCGTATGTTACTTCCTTAGTGATGATTGGAAGCCCTGCATCATTCTCATTTTCAGCTCTCCATTCCAGTATCCATGATTTATCATTTCCAATTTTAAATTCAGGTGGAGGTGGGCTTTCCGACTCGAGTAAAACCTCCACTAGGGGTATCCCCTCCGGATCACTGTTCTCGTGATCAAACGGTGGATATCTTACTCTTTGAACTGACCTAAACATGTTAACTCCAAATTATCGCAGATGCAGCCTTGGTAGCAAGTGACCTGAATTCGGGCACTTCCTTCAGTAGCCTAATACCAAGTGGTATTGGATTATCTATCTCTCCAGATTCATTGATAATCTTGGTTACCTCGGGCCTAGACCAAACCATGAAAACTCTCTCTAGCTCTTCGTCACTGGCTTCGGTTAGGAAAGCATCTCTTAGTGCCCTAGCCCTATTCAATTTCTTCCTCAGAGGCTCTAGATTTTTAACAAGCGCCTTCATTTTTTCCTTTCCCAAAGTATCATTATTCATGTATGCAGACAATTTTGGTGCAAGTAAATCTACCTGATCAAACCCTGTTCCTATGCCTCCTCCCGTAGTTGGCTTACAAGCCCCAGATGCATCCCCAAAGAGTGCCACTCTTTCTCCCAAGGGATATTTGAGTAATCCACTTGGAACGGGCCCACCAAATCTCCCAATGATATTACAATGTTCAAATCTACTCTTCCAAATAGATGAATTCATTAGATTATCTACTAACATTTCACAGGATTTTCCCGATAACAAATCAGCTCTGCTCCACATGCCTATTCTTGTGGTTTCCCCCGAGGGAATAGCCCAAGCGAAGAAACCCGGCGCAATATCGTTCCCAGTGAACATGTCCAACTGCCCCTCTGAACCATTGTATCCTGTTACTTCGACTTGATAACCAATCATCATCTCCTTGGGACGACCCATCTTCATCTCCCTTCTTACCCAGGAATGAGCACCATCACAACCGCACACCAACGCACATCTAACCTGCATAATAGTCCCATTAACATCGACCGATAACTCTGCAAAATTGTCTTCTATAACTATGTTAGTGGGTTTAGAATTTAGTATTATATTTGCACCCGATTCAACGGCTAAACGCACGACTCCCTCATCAAATTTTTTCCTACAAACTGACCATGTTCGTACTCTTTCCGGTGAACCAATGTCTACAGTGGTTCCATTGGGACTGTTTATCCTAGCGCCCCAAATAGGCGTCAATACCGTGTCTTCCATGGGTACTCTTTCCATTGCCCCGGGATTAACAAGTCCCGCGCACTGGAAGGGCCTACCAATCTCCGAGTGTTCTTCTATAATTAGTACCGAATGGCCTAATTTTCTCATACTCCAGCCTAGATATCCCCCCACAGGCCCGGCTCCAATTATTACGACGTCGTAGTATTCGTCGAGTCTTGATTGGACACTCATTTAATTCCCCTTTTTGCGCCCGCCTTTCTTTCTCATGGCCTTGAGATTGGATATTATCTTACTCGCTTCAGATTTAGTTATGTCGGACTCATCTGCTAACTCGGCCATAGACAAAACGTCTCGCATAGGCAACCCCTGTTTCTCAGCCATGCTCTTAATGAGATCAATCTGTGGCTCTGAAGCTGGAAGCGACTCATTTGCCTCCTTCATGAGGCCAATTAATGTACTGGCTGTCCCATTCCTTCCTCCGGTAAGCTCAGAGTAATCATCCACATCAACCAATTTCAATGCCTCTTCATCGGACATTGTTGATTTCTCTATTAGAGACGTCAAGTAGCTAATTTGTTTCTCGCTGGGTTTTGGGCCGCCATTCTCACTTTCTTTTTCGATTAGAACCTCAATTAGATCACTGGCCTCCTTGCCAGTAATTTCCGCAAGCTCCTTTCCTCCCATTAGATCCTTTCTTACGTCCTCTGGAAGGTGATTTATTCTATTTTCTATAGCCCAAATTTGCTTTGGAGTGGGTTTGCTTCTTCTAATCTCCAATGCATTATCATGAGCTGTTTTGAATGATGCAGTGAATGAATTCCACATGTCAGATCCTGAAATATCCCCCTCTTCTACCATATCCAGCTGCCTCTCCATATCTGCTGTAAATTCCGAAGAAAATAACTTATTTTCATCTTCCTGATCATTATAGATGGGTGCCACCTCTGTCCACAGTACCATACCATTATCTGTGGGAGTCAAAGATCCATTCTCATTAGTTACGTACTTCCTGTCAGAAAGCTTCTGTACAGTACTTACATAGGTAGAGGGCCTGCCTATTCCTGCATTTTTCATCTTCTTGACAATAGAGCTTTCCGTATACCTTCTCGGAGGTTTGGTTTCATCGGTTGTCATCACAGGGTTATTCTCCATGCCATCTATTTCCCATATTGAATCCGCAGACATATCGAATTTTGGCTCACTAATCCTAGGTTCTGGAAGAAATTTCTCCGAGGCAGCTTCCCATCCTGCATGCACTCTCCATGATGCAGTGCCGGTGATGGACAATTCAGTTCCCATAACTCTACCAGAAATCTCCCTCCTCTCTCGGACGGAATCTGACATCTGACTTGAAAGGAATCTGCTTCTAATGAGTGAATAAAGTCTGACTGTATCCATATCCGAGTCTTCGGGGGTTTCTAATTTTGGATCCGTTGGCCTTATTGCCTCGTGCGCATCTTGCACATTACTGGATCCCTTTTTCGCATCCGGCCCCAATGACCCTGGGCCTAGAAATTCTTGACCATAGTTTTCTAGAATTATCTCCTTTGCTGAATCCCGAGCCCCCGCACTGGTCCTAGTTGAGTCGGTCCTAATGTAAGTGATGAATCCCTTGTTGTATAAATCCGAGGCAATCTTACTAGTTTTTGACATTGACCATCCCAATGAGCTACTAGCAGACTGCAACATCGTATCAGTAGTAAATGGAGGAGGAGGTTTGCGGTTCGTCTTTCCCGGCTTAATTGACTCAACAGTAAATGACTTCGATTGATTCAAGGCCATATACGCCCCTTCAGCTAATGAGATATCGAATGTCCTATCAGAGAAGAATTTACCACTATCGTCCCTCCATGCATCCTCATCTGAGCTTCCATGAAATCTAAATTTGAATGTGTATCCATCGCTAATAGCATGTACACTGTGATATGGTATTGGGACATGCGAGTTTCTTTCAATTTCCCTATCAACAATGTAGCCTAGTGTAGGCGTCTGAACTCTGCCCATTGACCTTAAATTCCAACTCTTTGCAAATTTAGAACATCTAAATCCAACTAGTCTGTCCATGAATCTTCTAACCTTAGCGGCATCAACTAGGGAATAATCAACTTCTCTATGATTTTCAATAGCAACTCCAACTGCCTCCTTAGTGATTTCATTGAAGGTCACTCTCGTTACAAAGGGGAAATCTGAGAATATCTGTGCTAACCTCCAAGCAATGAACTCACCCTCCCTATCGGGATCGGTCGCAATATACACTTCAGTAACATTATTTTTCTTCGATTTCGACAGAATTTTTGAAACAACCCTCTCTGCCCTATCTGTCCATTCCCAAGGGGGATCTGGTAGTTGTCCCTTTTCTGATGCCCACATTGCCTTGCTGCCTTGCTTACCAGAGCGTGGCAAGTCCTGTACGTGTCCGAAGCATGCTTCCACTATCCACCCTTTACCTAGATATTTCTTTACCGTTTTACCCTTGGCACCTGATTCAAGTATCATTAGCTTCACAGTAGCACCTCGATAATACGTTGTTGATGTTCATCCCTTGATATTCCCCGTATAAACATGAGTGATGGTGGAGCAGTACAACGCGCACACGCGCGTGCCCACGCGAGGCCATCAATATTTTCGAGCAGATTTTTCGTCCCATGGCCCTTCAGAGCCGGGACCTCCACATCCAACACATCCTGGATAGCCTGCAGATGCTAACTTCATCACCATAAGTGAGAAATCATCCCAACAATGCCCTGTTTCAGACATGTCGGCCTTTATCCAGCAATATGATAAATCCGGCTCATCAATACCGATATGGAAATTTAGATCTTCATCGTTTGTGTATGATATATGTTCTCCACTGACAGATTCAATCTTCGGTGCAACAATCTTGGAAGGTACCAGATCTGATACCTTCAGAACCAATCCTTCTGCATCAGAAATCCATTTTTGGGGAATGTATAGGGTGCCACCCTGGCATCGGAGTAGCCTTCTTGCCGCTTCTCTCAATGAGTCTGTATATGCGCCCATGACCATGCGACTATGCGCAACTATTCAAGAGTACTTTGCTATCGGACATGCATGAGTCTTGCATGGAGGCTGCTGGCAAGACCCATCATTTCTAGATTAGACTCTGAGAGATCCCATGATTTGGCACTTGGCGCCCTATCCAAATTTGATAATTCTAATTATGGAAAATCTGTCCTAAGTAGGATGTTCCAATCTCCAGACCTCCCCATCCACGCTCTTGGCAGATTATTCCATCACCCTCTGGGACTTGCCGCGGGAATGGATAAAGGCGCAAGGGCCCTTTCCGCTTGGCCAGCACTTGGATTTTCTTGGATAGAATATGGTGGAATTACAAGATTCCCACAGGATGGGAATCCAAAACCAAGAATGTTTCGTGCAAACTCAGAGAAGGCATTAGTGAATAGTATGGGATTCAATAATCCTGGTGCTTCATCTGTGAGGGATTCACTAATCTCTAGAAAATCACTTGGGAACTGGCCAAACGTCCCTGTTGCAGCAAATATTGGGCGCTCAAAGAAAGTCGACAATGAACAAGCGCCAGCTGATTATTCGCAAACACTAGACACATTGTGGAATCATGCTGATATGTTTGTATTGAATGTCTCTTCACCCAACACTCCCGGCCTAAGGGATCTTCAACAAGAGGATTTGCTAGAGAATGTACTTAGTGAGTGTACTAAGATACGCGATAAGTACAGCTCTGATAAACCAATTCTATTGAAACTATCACCAGACAATGACGACGAATTAATATCGGAAATGGCCGATGCATCAATCAAATTTGGATTAGATGGAATCGTCGCTACAAATACCACTATTTCTAGGCCCGAGCCTAAGAATACACAATCAAGAATAGCCTTCTCCCAATCAGGAGGGGTATCCGGCAGACCTCTACACAAAAGATCAGTGGAAGTAATTTCCAATATCTATGAACATACTAATGGAAAGATCACTATAGTGGGGGTTGGAGGGATAGATTCGTCCGAAAGCGCTTGGAGCTCCATTCAGTCTGGAGCCAGCCTCCTGCAATTGTACTCCGGATTGGTATTCAACGGCCCAAGAGTGACTTCATCTATAGTCAGAGGTCTCAAAAGCAGGGTTAAAGAATATGGATTTAGTGGAGTATCTGAAGCAGTAGGATATGGCCATCGATAGCCTAAAAAGGGATTTCACAAAGTAATCGGAAGTGAAAATATGGCAATGACACGCAACAACCGTCTTTTTGTTGTAGGTGGCTCAATATTGGTCCTAGTCATTATGATGCTAGCAACTGTTGACCCCGAGACCCAGCATTACATAGACAAGGTAATGGACGACCCCGATAGTTTCTCGGGCAATGCACACATAAGGGGCGAGGTTGTGGTAGGCTCTATCGACACTCAGAATTACACATTTATTTTGGAAGGAGTCAAACATCAGCTCATTGTCGATTTTTCATCAGCTGCTGTTCCGGACGGTTTCAGTGATGGTAAAACAATAGCAGTTAAGGGACTACTATCAGACTCCACTGGTTCATGGATTCTAGAAGCTAGAGAAATTCAAACAGGGTGCCCATCGAAGTATGAATCCGTGGAATGACACCCCCGATTCTTTGAAATGGTGGCTCTCACGCGGTGATACGGGCTAGGGGGGGTGTTGACGTACTCTGTTTTTCACAAATCGTCGAAAATGGTGACCTGAAGTCCGAGGGCGGCGTAAACGAGCCAATTGGATCTCGCTGGTTAACTACGACGCCTCGCCCCCAAGAGATGCAGGTTGTTGGAAGGGTCACCCGGAGGGGTCACCTAACCATCCTATGCCCGGGAACCAGGTCAGGCGCGGAAGCGAGCAGCCCGACCGGGGATGCTGGATGCCTTGGGGATGCGGGGTTGAGGAGACTGGCGAAACTATCCAGTTGTTGACGAACGTCCACCGAGGACATGCCCATTACTCTGGAATACTTCCGAGGCCACCCATTTTGCAGACAATCAGAAAATGCTCAGCAGAAACAGGCTGTACTGATAGCCTCTGCCCTCTCTGAAGCAGAGGCATGCCATCCAAATCCCCATTGCTCCTCAGATCAGGCAAACCCACGGGTTCCAAATCAATAATCGGCTCTATATCGACCATCATCCACCTAGGATTGTCTGGACTGGCCTTTGGATCAAAATATTTCGAAGATGAGTCTTGAGCCGTGAAATCGGGATACGCCTCCTTGCAAACCTTAGCTACTCCAGCTACATGAGGGGGTTTACAATTTGAGTGATAAAATAGTACATAATCGCCATTTTTCATTTCGTCTCTCATGATATTTCTAGCCTGATAGTTTCTAACTCCATCCCAGTGCGTACTCCTATCTTTTTTCAACTGCTCCCAGGGGTAAACGTGCGGCTCACTTTTCATCAGCCAATATCCGACCATGGCGCTCGGACAAATACCACACAAATCAACATTTCACCATGCATCTTCTGCACTGCCCAAGATTATTGCCGCGTCTATTGTATCAGCTTCATCCCTGGCAATCGCCCTTCTTAATCCAGCAGTCTTTACCATAGTACTGACGCCACCTGTCAAGCCTAAGTTGGCCTTGATCATTGCAGTGAAAATTGCCGGTAGTAGGATTAGGGCCGATATGGCCGCAACTAGAAGGAGTAATATAATCACTGTTATGAATGGCTTGATAGCTTCTATAGGAATCAGATATGCACAAGTCAGGCCTCCAGCTGTGACTGTAGTCGCCTCGAATAAGCTAAGCCCTGTACTGGCACATGCTGTCTGAATAGCTTCAATTGTTCCTCCTTGCTCCTTTATCCGATTGGCTATGTGAATCGAAAAATCAACCCCGACTCCCACTAGTATGGAGCCAATCATTACTGTGATTAAAGAGAGATCAACATCTAGGCCATCCATAGCAAGCCACTGCATCATCACTGTGAAACCAACTGGAAGGGTAGTTAGTAATGCATACCTCACATCCCTGAACACCAGAGCCAGGGTAACGACTGTAAAGAGTAGTGCGAAACCAAGGGATTGCCATTGAGAATTAACGATTAGGTTGTTGACCTCTATTGTAATGGAGGCGACCCCGATTAGCGTACTTGATGTAACTGCCCCATCTCTCTCTTCATCTGCATATCTATTTACCTCGTCCACAGCCAAAGTAGTGCTTTGGACATCCATGAATGGCATATCGACATAGATTAAACTTCTATCATAGCTAGGTGAGATGAATAGCTCACGCATCTCCAAAGTCATGCTATTGTAAAACACGTAGATAAGGAAATTCTGCGACTGTATTCCTCCGGGATCTTGTAAGTCCAGATAGTTCAACGCACTCCAGAACGAAAGATTCCCAGTCTGCTCCCGATCAAAAATAAGCTCTGCTACGTCCTTTATCGGCCCCAAATCATCCGGTATAACATCATTGACGGGCGCTCCTGAAACATTCACACCGACACCTATGGCTTTCATCAAGAATACTATGGATACGGCAGTTGTATTTTCAACAGAATTACATTTAGTTTCAAGCTGTTCTATGCCCTTGAGGTTCGAAAACGGATCTTTCTGAACACCCGCTTCTGGTATTGGGTCGGGATCTGCATACAGATCCGACTCTATTAGGAGGAAGCCCGGTTGTCCAGCATTGAACTCCTCGGAATAAATCCCCATCTTATCTACCGCATCAACACCCGCAGGTGCCATCTTCAGTAGATCGATATTTTCTTCTACGTTTGGCCGATTATATCCTGCTGACATTACCATGGCCATCATAAAAACTACGAGTGTTACTCTAGTCCACTTTATGGGTACGCCAACTGCGCCCTGAAACACCTTTGGAGGAGGGTGAGAGGGTTTTTTCAGATCAAGCATCATAGTAAGATTAGGGACCATGAGCATTGTCATGATGTAGACTACGACTATTCCCCCGGATAGTGCATATCCAATGGTCTGTATCGGTTTCATTGGTACGAAAACCAATGAAATAAATCCAATTATCGTAGTCAATGCCGATAGTAAGACAGCCCTCCCAGTAGAGCTGATAGCTTCAGACATCTTTTCCCTAGGAGATCCCTTGGCTTCAGCATATCTATTTGTTATGTGTAATCCATAAGATACGCCTAGAGCCAGAACTATCGGTCCGACAATAATAACAGTCATCGTTACTTCATAATCGGTATATCCTATGAACCCGAGAGTTATCCACACAGAACATAGTGTGGGGAGTCCTGAGATGATCAGAGTCTTGACACCCTGTACCCACCTAATTCTACCTGTTTGTAGTAAGTCACAATGGAATAGAAACAGTCCGAAGGCTACAATGACAACTCCAACTGGAAATACCTGCCAGAACAATTGAAACGACTTCTCAGTAATTGCATTAGTTAGAGGCACAGGTCCAGTAAGAGTCATCTTTAATCCAAGCTCAGTACCATCACAGTAATCGTTTGCTTCATCCGATTCAGGATCGACCTCGTTACCATTGTCATCTACGCAAATCCAGTTATTTTCACTTGAGATTTGGTCTATTGTTTCTTGAGTATGCTCGATTATATGTGAAATTGATGTATCATCTACGCCGTCGCCGTCCTGGTCCAGATTACTAGTAATGCCGATAATTATGACTGCCCTATTCCAATATCCAGCGGTTTCATTCTGATTTTTACCAACGTCCCTGACTAATTTGTCAAGAGCATTCTGTGGCATTTCGCCTAATATCTGATCAACCCTTTCCTGTTCGTCAGGTATCGAGTAATCGCCAATAATGTTTGACTGCTCATCGACTAGATCGTTTACTTGTTGCGAGAACTCGTCACTCCCTGTCGCTTCTGCAACTCCAGAGAAAAAGGCCTTTACAACCCTCCCTCCACTAGAATTAACCTCCTTAATGACAGTAGATACAGATAGTACATAGATTACGTAGTCCTCTTCGCCCTTGTCGTCTCTTACAGTATTCAGTGCACTTTCCACCTTGTCGATCTGTTTCAGAATCGGTAGCTGATCTACACCTTGCCTATCAGACTCGACATAGATAACCATGACATTGGTTGTCCAATCCTGTTCAACATCTTCAATATCACTCTGTACGTCAGAACCCTGAGGTAGGTAAACAGCCATATCTCCATTGACATTCAATGCACCCTCCTCGTCACAAAAATCATTCTCAAACCCATCTCTGCAATCAAAAATTCCCGAGTGCCTTCCAAGAAGGGCAGTTACTGTGAGGCACAATATCACAGTTACAACTGGCACCTTTGTAATTAGATCGCTAATTGTTGAATCTAGCATTGCCCGTTTGATTATTACTGGTGATCTCCTTACCGATTTCATTACAGATTCTGCATCAACTTCAGAAATTTTAGTGCCAGTTTCCCTAATCTTTGACTTTACTAGGTTTGAGGAATCCACAATCGCCCTCATGGGGTCAAAACGTGATCCTTCTTCAGGTTCATCCATGGTAACGTGCCCTTGGGGCAACTGACGGGACTTCAACCCCACGCCGTATAGATTTGTAATAATGCGTTTAATCACGCGCAATGAAATTCGGCAACAGTGAATAATGAGAATTTTCAGCGATGCACGGGGAGAGCCTATGGGAGCACCAAAAATCACTGATAAAAGGTGGACAATAGACCTCGAAAAAAGAATACAGGAGTCCCACTATCTTGATAACCCTTCGAGATATTCATTTGACCCCAATAGTGAGAAAGAGCTGTTTGTTATCGATACACCACCTCCATATCCGAGTGGCACATGGCATATTGGAGCAGTAGCGCAATACAGTATGATAGACGTTATTGCGAGAAGTCAAAGGCTCATTGGTAAGGAAGTTCTCTTTCCCTGGGGAGTAGACAGGAATGGAATTAATATAGAATTCACAGTCGAGAAAAAGACTGGCAAAAAAATGCGTACATATGATAGAGGCGAATTCCTTGATCTGTGCAAAGAAACAATCGAACAATATACACAAGCGATGAGGCATACGGCAAAGCGCGTCGGACTTTCTTGTGACTATGATAATGAGTACTTGACAGATGCCCCAAATTATAGATCTGTTACGCAGTCAATATTTGTTGATCTTTTTAAGAGAGGCGATATTATTGAGGACCTTAGACCAAATATTTACGACCCAGTAGAGGGGACAACCATTGCTGATGCAGAGGTTCAAAGAATCTCTAGGGAGACAATCCTTTGTGACGTAATATGGGAGACTGAAGATGGGACTGAATTATTAATTTCTACAACACGTCCCGAATTAATTTGTGCATGCGGAGTTGTAATGGTTCATCCAGAAGATGAAAGATACAAGCATCTAGTGGGGAAGAAGGTAAGATTGCCTATTTCAATTGGAGATAGGTCTAACACTGTCGAAATTATGACACATCCCTCCGTCAAATCCGATTTTGGAAGTGGAATTTTGATGGTATGCTCTTTTGGTGACCAGAATGATGTTTCTATATTCAGGGAGCTTGGCTTGAAGCCATTCGCAGCTATAGACTTGGAAGGAAAAATGACCGAAATATCAGGCCCTCTTGCCGGAAACAATGTTTTGGAAGCAAGAAAACTGGCGATCAGTATTCTCGAAGAATCCGGAAAGCTGTCCTCAAAGAGCAATAGATTGCAGGAAATCCCCGTTAGTGAAAGAGGGTCTAATCCTGTAGAGATAATTTTGCTAAAAGAGTGGTACGTAAGGCAGACGCATGTTATTGATAGACTCTCAGAGCTATCAAATAACTGTAATTTCATCCCTGAAAGAAACAGGCAGTTCTTACATGACTGGATGGATGGAATCTCAATCGATTGGCCAATTAGCAGAAGACGGTGGTATCATACGGAGGTCCCTATTTGGTACTCTGAGGACTCCAGTAAGGTAATAGTGCCTCCAAATGGTGTTTACGTCCAGCCATGGAGAGATTTGCCCCCGACTGGTTCCGAGGTTCTAGACAGAGACACTAGGGAATTCATCGGAATGTATGAAGATATTTCAGATTCATTAGGGGAAATTGTGGGTGAGACTAAGGTTTTCGATACGTGGATGGATTCTTCCAACTCAAACTTATTTGTTAGCGGTTACATAAATAATCCCAAAATGTTCGAAAGATCATTTCCTACAGCTTTAAGGCCTCAGGGCAAAGAAATAGTAAGAACATGGCTCTATTATACTATGTTGAAGAGTGCATTGTTGTTCGACAAGCCCGCATTTGATAATATATGGATCGATGGACTTGGGATGGACCCATGGGGTAGGAAAATGTCCAAATCTCTTGGTAATGGAATTGATGCCGACTCAGTTCTTGAATGTGGGGCCGGAGGACGTACAGGATCATGGAAAATCCGCGGCCCTGAGGGCAAACAAGTCAGCCTCAAGGCAAATAAAATTGGTAGCGAGTGCTTCAGATTATGGAAAGCATGTGAAGCTCAAGTCGGGGATGATTTCCATATTAACCCAGAGGAAATTGAATCGAAATATTTCGGTGTTCTGACCAAGATATTCAATGTCGCAAGATTCGCCAGCCAGTTTGAGGTACCTGATCAATTAGATGTGATGCCAGACGATCTCCCCGAGGAAGATATGTGGATATTGAGTGAGTTTGACTCAATGATGTGTAATGTTAGGGGATCATGGGAGAATATGGATATTTACAATGCAACTCAATCGATAAAGGGATTTGCAACTGGAATTTTTCCAGGGCACTGGTTGGAAATGTCCAAGTCGAGGCTTTACGATGACGATTTTGCAGCCGCTTGGACTATACACAGGATAGTCAGGGATCTGCTCATCGTGTTTTCACCCGTTTGTCCATTTTTCACTGACTATCTTTCTTCCATACTATATGGAAGCAGTTCAGTTGATGCACGTTCGTATCCCCCAAATGTAATATCTCAAAATCGTGACACAAGCGGATATCTTAATGTGACCGATGCATTAATTGAATTCAACTCATCAACTTGGAGGACAAAAAAGGAGAATGGCCTTTCACTCAAATCTGAAATCACTGGGATTGTCGTCCCACCGGAACTAGTTAATTTCAAGGATGCTCTCGCTGCAATGCACAATCTCATCTAGCATTCAATTCAAACTAGAACCGGGCTTTACCCCTTTAGAGAAATCATCCACGATAGAAACTATTTCCATACCAATTCTATTTTGTGCTTCAAATGTAGAAGCTCCGATGTGAGGGGTGGCTTGGAAATTTTCAAGCTTCAGTAAGTCGTTTTTCACTATCGGCTCTATCTCGAAGACATCTAAAGCTGCTGTGGTCAAATCACCGTTAATCAATGAATCCAGTAAATCTGACTCATCTATAATCCCACCTCTAGCACAATTAACAATATGGTTGCCGCAGAATATTCCATCGGCACCAATCTTAGGCATAATCGAAATAAGCTCCCGATTAACAAGATGGTGCGTCTCTTCAGAGAGGTAGCAGTGAATGGAGACATGTGTACAACTAGAAAATAACGATTCGACATTTTCATGATAAATACAATCATCGTCTGTTTTGACCAGGTATGGATCATACACGTGAATATTCATGCCCATGATCTTCGCGATATCTGCAACACCCCGTGCGATTCTGCCATATCCCAGCAAGCCAAGATTTTTTCCTCTTAGTTCTGATCCCCTTAGCTCCTTTTTACCCCATATGCCATTCTTTAACATAACATCTCCTCTGATAATTCTTCTATTAGTTGAAATGAGGTGACCGATTGCTAACTCTACTACTGCATTTGTCGACGAGCTTGGTGTGTTACAAACCAGAACCGAGTTCTCATTAGCAGCTTCAATATCGATATTATCAACTCCAACACCAGCTCTGATAATCAAAGATAGCTTGTGTGAGTTGGCGTAGATAACTTCCGAGGTCATCTTTGTAGCACTTCTTATTATTACAACATCAAAATCTGCTATGCAGCCATCTAGTAGCTCCTGATTGGTATAGTGCCTTTCCTCTACATCATGCCCTATTTCCACAAGTCTATCCTTAGCGCTTGGGTCAATGCCATCTGTAATTGCTATTCTCACATGCCCCCGAGTAGAGATTGTACAATGAAGTTTGCCGGAAGTAGTATTGATATCGCCCCCCCTCTTCCCGCAATTGATAACATGTCATTTCAACTGCCAGAACTATCATATGATTACGACGCCCTAGAGCCGCACATTGACTCCCTGACTATGGAGATTCATCACAGTAAGCACCACGCTGGATATACATCTAAGCTGAATGCTGCAATTAGTGGCACAGAACTAGAGGGGATGTCCATAGAAGACTTACTGGCAAATCATAATGATAATCCTGCAGTAAGGAATAATGGCGGAGGTTTTTGGAATCACAAATTCTTCTGGGGGCTGATGTGCCCTAGCGGTGGAGGTTCACCAGAGGCCAATCTCCTAGAAGCAATCGAATCCACATTCGGATCTTTCGACAATATGAAATCTGAATTTGCACAAGCTGCAATGACGAGATTCGGTAGTGGTTGGGCTTGGTTATGCGTCGGAAACAACGGAGAACTACTAATCTCGTCTACGCCGAATCAGGATAACCCACTGATGGATGGTTCTGGTACTCCTATATTGGGCATTGATGTTTGGGAACATGCGTATTACAAGAAATATGGCCCAGGTAGGGGAGATTACATCAATGCATGGTGGAACGTAGTTGACTGGCCTGCCGTAAACTCCCTTTACAATTCGGCATTACAATAATCCAGAGTTTCGTTTATCTGACTCTGTATTTGACCGGTTTATTCTAAGCTGGTGATTGAGACCAAGTAACGTGTCCGCTCCTGTCGAAGGACTAGCTACAGGATTACTAATCCTATTATTGCCAGTCATACTGACCCTTCCCCTTAGGTTCGGTTGGAAATGGTGGGTTGGTATGGAACCGGAACATGAACACTACCGTGAAAAAGTTAGGAGAGTCTTAGATTCTGGAATCCCCATTAAGAGATACAGAACTGAATTAGATTCCGAAGCTCGTAGGTTACTGATCGATAAAGAGAGGCAATCACGTATAGAATCCGATTTACTTAGGCCATTGGGGCCACAACACTTCTTATTGTTACCAGCATTGATTTTCTCTCCCTTATTGGGAATATTCGCATTCTTGGTAACAATTATTCTGTTGCCAATGTTCAGGCCCATAGAATGGATATTGATTGACAAGGGTCTACTTTCGTATGTTGCCAACGTGATTAGGAAAGTTACCAGATGGGAGATTATTGGCATTCCAAGGTTAGACGATGGCACAGGAACTCTAGACAGAGTTCTTGATTCTACACACAGGATGCCAATAACTGTATTTTTAGGTATTTTTGCTTATCTCATTGTATTGTATTTACCACTCGGGCCAAAAGAGGTTCTTGTCTTGAGTGCGGTATTCTATATTTTCTTAGTCTCATTCATTTCTGTAATCAGAGCAGCTACAATGACTTCGCTGGTTTTTGCCGATCCGACAAAGAGAAGGCTAATTCCAATGCACTCGTTAGTAGACGATGCACTGGGTCCGTCTGTTGGTATTGGACTAGTCTTCCTTCTATCTAGACAACTGATTTATGGAAGCCAATTGAGGTCAGGAGATCTACTAGGAGATCCAATCGTCTTCTCAATATCAGTCCTTTTGGTTTTGTACACTGCTACAATCATAGGCGTGGCTGTTGAGTATGCGTTCTTCGAATCTCGTAGTGATAGAATAAAGTCACTATTCCAATTGCAAATCGTCGATAGACACGATCCAATGGTTTACTTATTCACTAGACATTTGGGAACTTTGAGGATTTCACCTCTGATGACAATGAGGGAGTGGATAGATAATGACGAGGAAATTTCAATCATAGACTCAGAAATCCTAACGAGATGATCTATTCGCTCTCTTCGATTCTTTGCTTGGCCAGCTCACGCATATCTTCGTGATGAACACCATCATCGATTCCTTCCTGGTCTGACTCATCAACAATTTCAACTCCCAATAGTGTCTCAATCACATCTTCCATAGTAACCAGACCTTCTGTGCCACCAAACTCGTCCTTCACGATGAGTATCTGGGATTTTGTTTCGAGGAGCATGTCCAGAGCACTGTCAACAGAGTCATTGTTTCTGCATATGTCTACAGGACGTGATATATCGGACATTTTCAAGTTGTAGTCATCAACTGCAGCTCTTCTCAGGATCTCGCTTCTTAGAACTACGCCCCTAACATCGTCAATGTTTCCTCCTGTAACTGGCATCCTTCCATGTATCATAATGGGAATCTTCTGTAGTACATCTGATACGGTATCATCGGAAGAAACCGAGGTAACCACAACACGTGGAGTCATGATATCGCTGACACTTATCTCTCTCAGTCTAAGCAGATTCTGAATTACCGCCTCCTCGTCCTCCTCTATTACATCAGTTTCCTCTGCAATATCGGCCAAAACTGAAAGCTCGTCTCTTGTGACTGTCTCTGTTTCAACTGCTGGCAATAGTGATCTTGTGATCTCTATTGGCTTAACAATTATCCAAAGAGCGAACATCATACCTTTCATTATCCTCGCGGATGGGACAGTTAATCTTCTCCAGTACAGTGCACCGATGGTCTTAGGAAGTATTTCACTAAGAACAAGAATCGCCAGTGTTAGAACAGCAGCAGCAACATGAACTATCATACCGCCGCCAAATTGTGTTTGAACCTCGGCTCCTACTCCAAGAGCACCCACAGTATGCGCAATCGTATTCAGGGTTAGAATTGCTGTAAGAGGCCTCTCAGGGTCATCTTTCCATTGCGACCAGAGATCGCTAACTTTCGGATGAGTGTCCTTTAGGGCTGCGATGTGCCCGTGGCTTGTTGAGAGTAGGACAGCTTCCAATATGCTGCACAGGAATGATGCCCCAAGCGCCAACGCAGAATAGGCTAAAATTAGCGTGTAGTCAACCAACTATCTTTCCTCACATTTGAGCGAAAATTAAACATGCACACAACACGAATGACTGCTCCCGTACCACTTACGACCGATTGCGACATAAATAGGTGACTGACCGCCAGCTATGTGTCGCAGGGCGAATATGTCACAATTTTCATGGCTTGGCCATACGTAAACGCCCCATTACACTTGGGTCATGTTGCCGGAAACTGCTTACCTGCTGACATTCAATACCGATACGAAAGGGCACGTGGTCGACGCGTGCTTATGTGCAGTGGATCTGACGAACATGGCACGCCAATTACGATTACTGCTGAAGAATTAGGCGTATCTCCTCAAGACGTTGTAGACAAATACCATGACTTAGCCGTCAAATCTCTAAGTGATCTTGGATGTTCGTGGATGGATAACATCGATTCCAGGGGCGTTGAATTTGGTGGCGCACTATACAACAGGACAACTGATCCTAGACACAAGGAGCTTGTTCGCGAAGTATTTTCCAATTTGCTAGAATCCAATATTCTGATTAAAGAGACAATGAAACAATATTGCTCTATCAGAGATGGCAATATTAGATTTCTACCAGACAGGTATGTAGAGGGAACTTGCCCCGTCTGCTCTGAAGATGGAGCAAGAGGAGATCAATGCGATGAGTGTGGATCTACTTACGAGGCACACGAGTTGATCAATCCAATTTCTAAACTTGACCCGACCGCCACTATAGAGATCAGGGATACGGATCATTTTTTCTTTAGACTTGAAATGTTTCAAGATAGTCTGGAGGAGCACGCTGGATTGAGGCAAACGACATGGAAGCCAAATGTCAGGTCAATGACGAGAAATTGGCTCAATATGGGCCTGCGCCCTAGAGCAGTTACAAGGGATATTGATTGGGGCATCAAGCTCCCACTGACAGGTCCCGAGTGGGCCTCTAAAAGGGTATACGTATGGTTTGAAGCTGTGCAAGGTTACTACACCTGTGCAAGGATCTGGGCAGAGAGATTTGCTTCCAATAGTGGACACCCAGATGGCGAATTTGCTTGGGAGAATTGGTGGAAAGCTGCAGATGACGGAACATCTCCCAGACACATATATTTCATGGGCAAGGATAACATTCCGTTCCATACTGTAATATGGCCATCATTAATCATGGGAATGAATGCATCTGAAAATAATGGTGAAATTTCCCACAAAAATATTCCAGGAAGACTGGTCTTGGAGTCTAATGTCTCATCTAATGAATATCTGATGCTCCAAGGTGGCCAATTCAGTAAAAGCAGGAAGCATGCGGTATGGCTACCATCGTTCTTAGAAAGATATGACCCTGATTGCCTAAGGTACTATCTAAGTATCAATATGCCAGAGACTCATGATACCGATTTCAGATGGGAGGATTTTGTTGAAAGGGTCAACAATGAGCTTATTGGAACTTACGGAAACTTCGTACACAGAGTCATGACCTTGACACATAGACTTTCGGAAGCCGATGTTAACCCTCTATCCGAATATGATCATCCTGAGAAATTTGGCGAAATTATTGCATCGTGCCAACAATCAATTAATTCTGCTATCGAGTCCATGGAGAGGCAGAGATTCAAGGAAGCTCTCAGGTCACTGATGGGAATCGCACAAGTTGGCAATCAGCTTCTCCAGAGAGCGGCTCCTTGGAAATATCTCAGTTCTGAAGAATCTGCAGATAGGGATCATTCACTTTCCGCCCTGGCACTCTCTTGGAGGCTATGCAGAACTCTGGCTATATGTACAAGGCCATTTATGCCGTTTCAGTCAGACAGACTTTGGGAAATGCTAGGCGAAGAGGATACTCTGAATGATCTGCTCTGGGATGATGCATTGAATTACTCTGATAATCTATATTGGAATCCAAACTCTCCGGATCCCTTGTTCAAGAGATTGGATCTCGATGAAATTATCTCACATGAGCTTTCATTGGCTAACGATATTAATAATGACTTATCCGAGGATAATACGAAAGGGGCTGATTACATAGAATTTGATGATTTCATGAAGGTGGAGATGAAGACTGGTAAAATTGTGTCCGTAGAGGATCATCCTAATGCAGACAAGCTTTATGTGGTCACAATTCAAGATGCCCCCAACTCCACAAGAACTGTTTGTGCTGGTCTAAAGGAGCATTATGAACCGGCTGATCTAGAGGGGCTAAATGTAGTATTTGTCGCTAATCTAGAGCCCAGGAAGCTAAGGGGCGTTATGTCAGAGGGAATGCTTCTAGCAGCCGATGATGGAGATGGTAACGTTAGTGTAATTACTACTGTAGGGGATATTGGCTCAGGCTCTAGGGTTAGATAAGCCACATAGACTAGTTAGGCCTGTCGAAAAACTCCCATTGTGTTTCAGCTAACTCTTTATTGGATTTAGCTTCGGAATATGCCTCAAGTGGAAGCTTATTCAACTCGAAAAATGTGTCTCCATATGGCAGACATGAAAGAACATTTCTCGCTTGGTCTTCTCTGCCAAGTATGAACAATGTCGAGGCCAAAGCCTCTGCAGTAGATAATCTTCCAGGTTTTCCCCAGGATACAGGATTTGCCGCAAGTAAAACTGGTAGGGTCCTCCCTTCTAGCCTCGTATGCCTAGATATTGAATTCAAAGACTCTTCTAGCCTCTTCCAAGAGCAATCAAGGGCTACTAATGCACCTCCTCTGTAAATCAAATCTTTGTCATCAGGCCCTATCAGTATCCCACTCGATGGATCCAGTAGGTAACCTCTCTTTGGGGCACTTCTGGTATTCTTATGTAGAGTTGCAAATCCCTTTTGTGATATTCTCCTAGCACTGCATTTCTTCGGATCATCCTGGTCAAGATGAATCACGTGCAGGGGAATGTCATCGAGGTTATTCTTTACCGAGGAACTCATCAAGTGCATCTCCTATTGTCATGCCTCTGCTGCTGGGGATTCTTACAGATCTTTCCGGCTCAGATACATTATCCTCGAACAATATTATGTCTAAAGATTTCTCAATTTTTCTTAGTACGGAATCAGCCGGTTGGACACCTGATTCGGCTTTCTGAATGTCATTAAGTCGTAAATTCAACCTCTTTGCTAGGTCCCTGGGAGTCCATCCCTTATTCTCCCTCCCTCTCTTGATTATGATATGAAAATTCGGAACTACCTCCTCCTCCAGCTTTGACATGTTCTTTGTGTATGATTTTTTTCTGATAGAAACAGTTCCGGGATTTGTAGCTGATTTCTTCTTCGTTTCAAGAACGTTAAGATTGTTCGATTCTATACACCTAGTGCAGCATCTGAGTCTTGCACCAGATATTTCAGATAACAGTGTAGAAACTCTTTCTGTTCCACACATCTCACATGTACCCATAACCTTGCCACTCGGGTGTCAAACATATGGGTTGGGGTTATTTGAAATCAAATACCCCCTACGCCTTCCATGGCTACTGGCTCAGATACAATCAGGTCCGATGAGGTCTCGACCCAATCCGCCGTTTCAAATTTACAGAATGAAATGAAGGTTTTATCTGAAACAGCCCAGCAATTACTTACCGACAAGCTACTTCTAGAAAGTGAAATTTCACAGGTCAAGAAAAGAGCTAGTAGGCTAGAGGAAGAAATTCGCAATCTAAGGACCCCCCCTATGATTATTGGCCATCTCCAAGACATGACCGAAGATGGGGCCATAGTTAGGAGTTCCAATGGTACTGTTTTTCTTGTATCTGTCAATCCAAGAATCGAGTCATCGCTTTTGGTGCCCGGATGCAGGGTTGCTCTAAATCAAGATACTCTTTCTGTTATCGAAATTTTATCCGACTCATGGGATCCTCTTGTCGTTACATCAGAAATTATCGAAAAACCAACCGTGTCATTTAATGACATCGGCGGTTTAAAAGATCAGATTAAAGAAATTAGAGAGACAGTGGAACTTTCATTCACTAACAAAGAGGACTTCGAAAGATTCTCCATAGACCCGCCAAAAGGAGTTCTACTTACCGGTCCCCCTGGTACGGGTAAGACCCTACTTGCTAAGGCAGTTGCAAATTCTACCAATGCTGTGTTTCTTGGGTTGGTTGCTTCAGAGCTTGCTCAGAAGTATATTGGAGAGGGTGGTCGTTTGGTGAGGGAAATTTTTGATTTGGCCAGAAAGAAGGCACCAGCAATTGTTTTCATAGACGAATTAGATGCCATAGGCTCCAAGAGACTGGACAGTGCAACATCAGGCGATAGAGAGGTTCAGAGAACATTGATGCAACTACTTTCCGAGCTAGATGGATTTGAACCATTGGAAGATGTGAAAATTATCGCAGCTACCAATAGGCCGGAACTCCTAGATAACGCATTATTGAGACCGGGTAGATTCGACAGGATTGTTGAGATCCCCCTTCCCGATGAGGAAGGTAGGCTTTCAATCCTAAAGGTCCATACCAAAAACACACCAATCTCTAGTAGTATCGTACTTGGAGACATTGCCTCAAAGACCGAAGGATTCAGTGGTGCCGAAATTAAATCTCTTGTTGTGGAAGCAGGCGTCAGTGCCATATCAAATGGAAGAAAGAAAATTTCTAAATCCGATTTCTTAAATTCGCTTGAAAAAATCACTAATGTTAGGAGTGGTAATGCAAATGACAACTCATCTGGACTGTATGACTGATGGGTAATCCTAATCGGCTGATCACTATGCGGATTCATGGGCGAGCCCCTTATTGAGTGCGTTCCAAACTTCAGCGAAGGCAGGGATGCATCGATAATCAGTAAAATCACACAATCAATTTCTGATGTTGACGGCGTAACTCTGCTGGATGTTGATATGGGTTCTGACTTCAATAGGACTGTTGTGACAATGGTAGGTCCGCCCGAGGCTGTCCTCCAAGCTGCAATCGACTCCACGGGTGTTGCAATTGATCTAATTGACATGAGGAAACACTCAGGTGAACATGCAAGAATGGGAGCTGTTGATGTCGTCCCATTCATACCTCTAAGTAATTCGTCAATGGATCTTTGTATTTCACTCTCCGAAAGATACGCAGCTGAGGTTTCAAGACGTTTTGGAATACCTGTTTTTCTATATGCAAACTCGGCCAAATTTAGTCAGAGGAGGCGTTTACCTAATATCAGAAAGGGTGAATATGAGGGTTTGAAAGAAAAGTTAACTCTGGAAGAATGGAAGCCTGATTTTGGACCTTCAACTTTCATACCAAGGTCAGGTGTAACAGCATCTGGAGCAAGACAAATCCTGATTGCATACAATGTTAATCTCAATACCGATGATAAGAGATTAGCAAATATTATCGCTGGCAAAATACGAACTAGTGGAGTAATATCCAAGGACTCTGAAGGAAATAAGATTCTAAATTCAGATGGCGTTCCAATCAGAATTCCAGGAAAATTTCAATCTCTTCAGGCAGCAGGATGGATGTTTGATGATGAAACGGCCCAGGTGTCCATGAATCTTCTAGATCATACTATTACCGGTTTGCACCATGTTACGGATGCCATTAGGGCGGAAGCAGAATCTTTGGGCCTAGAGGTTACATCTAGTGAGTTGGTTGGACTTGTCCCCCTTCAGGCGATGCTGGATGCCGGCGAACATTATTCCAAATCTCCTGAAACTAATGATGAAAACAAAATATTACAAAATGCTGTGCGGGGCTTGAGTCTGGATGTTATTCAGGAGTTCGTACCCGAGAAGTCCATTATCGAAATGGCGATTAAGTGAGGCATTATAATGAATGAAGGATATTTAGATGTTCTAAGGTCGATATCCTCATCTGATCCTACCCCTGGAGGTGGCAGTGTCGCCGCACTAACTCTATCTCACGCACATTCTCTTGCCTTGATGGTCTCAAGGTTAACATCTGGTAAGGAAAAGTGGTCAGACGGTCATGAAATTGCTGATAAGATAATCAAGTCCTCTTTAGAAGGCGTTGAAAGATCGTTACTGCTCGCCAAAAAAGATGCATCTGCCTTTGATTCTGTCATGAATTCTTACAGGCTTCCCAAGGATACTGAAGAGCTGAGAATTGCACGTATGGATTCTATACATTCCTCTACAGTACTTGCAGCCACTGCACCACTGGAGATAATGCGCGAGGCGTTCCTCCTTTTGGATTCTATAACCGACCTTGCTAAACATGGAAATACCAATGCACTCACAGATCTACTAGGTTCTGCTGAATTAGCTCTCTCTTCGGCTTCAATTGCTTCTTTCAATGTTAGAATAAATCTAGATTCTTTAGATGCGTGTGCAGAAAAACAAAATATTTCTGAAGAAGTGGAAAATCTCATGTCATTATCCACGGATAGACATTCTACTATCGAACAAATTATCAGGAGGAGATTACAATGGGAGTGAGTTTTTTCAATCAGATTGCTACTGGGATCCCTTCTGAA
>PBZE01000051.1 GCA_002730095.1 Methanobacteriota archaeon
ACCTCGTCGTCCAACTGGTCCCTGAAGTCGAACCCGATCTCCAATTGGGAGACTCCGGCCCCTATGGGGATGGATAGGAGAAGTGCTACCACAATGACGGTCATCGGATTGAGCGCCTGCTGTCCGGACCACTTGGAAAACTCGCTCTCCTCCACCTTTACAGACCGTTCCAGAGCGATCTTCTGAGGCTTGAGGATGGTCAGCAGTGCTGGAAGGGCTGTCACTGAGAGGAGGTAGATGAAGAACAGCCCGATTGCTATCACGGTACCGAAGACCACCAGAAAGTTCTGTGCCGAGAGCCTGAAGCTCAGGAAGCCCACCATGTCGGTGAATATCGCCACGACCAGTGCCGCGGAGGTGAGGACTGTGCCCGTTTTGAGTGCTCTCGCCCTAGCTTCGGCTGTGAAATCTGCCATTGTCGTCTTCCCATCGGCGTCTTCCTTCACCAGCTCTTCCCTGTATCGTAAGACCACATGCAACCCGTAGTCGACCCCTATTGCCAGGAGCAGAATCGGGATACTGTTCATGGCTCCATTGAACTCCATTCTCATTATTCCCGAAACACCGTATGTCGCTCCTATTGCAAGGAGTGTCAGAAGTATAACGACGCTGGTGTCCCTGACGCTCCTGAACTGCCTCCACAGGATTATTCCGAGGATTATCACTGAAGCGCTCGTCAGTATTCCTATCTCGGCGCCTAGGTTGCCCGCCTGCTCCTCAGCGAAGCGTGAGAAGCCGAAGACGGTGATGGTCGCGCCTGAGGCGTCGGCTATGCCCTGGAGGGAGTCATCCAACTCCACTGTCAGATCGCTGATTATGGGTGATGCCTCGGTATCCAGCTCGACTCCGTGACTGGAGGGCTGTGTGTCTATGGCAAGTGATACCAACGCAGTGTCGGCCTCTACCCATGGGTCGTCCCGTGAGTCTGCTGGTAGCATGCCCATGATGGGGGCTCTGAGGTCTATCCCCTGCATCGCTTGGATCGGAGAGAGGGAGGACATTGCCTCCGCCTGGAGAGGGGCGATCAGGGCTGCCTGTGTTTCGTTCCTGTTCTCCGAGAGAGAGAGTGTTGTCGCCATGAGGGATGAGATGGCCTCTTCGTTATTCGCACCGGAGTCAATCCTCGCCTGCCAGTCCTGAGGGGTTCCAGGTGACCATGCGAGCAGCTCTTCGGCTGACACATGAGAAGTGGAGGGTATGACTGAAAGTGCCTCTATCGCACTGCTCACGACCGCACTGAGATTCTCATCATCTGCCATGGAGACCTCGATGAGTGCTTGCTCTATTTGCATGGACCATGTGTCAGAGCCAGGGTCCTGTACCCTCTGCCAGAGTATTACTGAACTCGCTGGACCGGAGTTCGGCGCCTCTCCGAAAAGCCCGTAGTGGTGTTCAACTGTCCCGGGGTTGGTTATCATCTGATGCTCTGTCTGCGCCAGAAGCTCCCATGAGCTGGCATCGGTCAGGGAAGCCCCGGTTTCGAGTCTGACGATGGCTCTCAATAGGTCTATGTCTACAGTGTATGTGTCCTCCACCTCGTACAGGAGATCGGTCGTCTGGTTCTGGGGGTAGAAAGCGTCCTCGGAGTTGTCGAACACTATGAATCGGGCGAAGGAGGATAGTGCTAGAATACCTATCACGGCCAATGCTATGGTCGCTTTTGGCCTGTCCACTGATGTCTCGCTTAGTTTGTCGAAAGGGTTCCTCATCGCTCTACTCCTCCTCATGCTTGGTAACAATGGAGTCGTCGGTCACCTTGCTCACTGGAGTCTCGTAGGTTGCAAAACCATATTGTATTATGGCTAAGATGGACGAATTTACCTGAAAAAGGGGAAAAAAGGTATGAGTTCGTTTTCATGTACAATGAAGTTATATCGATGGAGTGCCATGGCACACACATGACTAGGTTTGGCATAGTGGCCATCGTCGCTCTCGTCCTCCTGAGCGCGACAGCCCTGCCCGTACAGGCACAGGAGGATATTGAAGAGGAGAGTAACGTGATCATAGACGTGGTTCTGCCAGTCTCGCTGGCATTCATCATGTTCTCACTGGGCATCGGTCTTACACTAGAGGACTTCTCGCTGATATTCAGGGAGCCTAAGGCATTCGGGATCGGGATGGCTAATCAGATGGTCGTCCTTCCACTGATGGGCTTCGCAGTTGCCACGTTAGCAGGCCTCGAGGGAGAGATGGCGGTCGGGCTGATCATCCTAGCATGTTGTCCTGGGGGGGTGACCTCAAACATCATTACGAAGCTGGCGAGGGGCGATACGGCACTTTCAATATCTTACACCGCGGTGGTGTCGGTTGTCACTGTGATATCTCTCCCGATAATCGTGGGCCTCTCGATGGACCACTTCATGGGTGGCTCAAGCGCTGATTTCGAGGTCCTGGGACTGGGTCTCCAGATGTTCGTCCTCACCGCGCTCCCGGTAGCCATAGGGATGGGCTTTCGCTCCTACAGATCGGATTGGGCTGATACGATAGAGGGAGGCGTGAGCAGGGCCGCTGCGGTTCTGTTTGTGATCATCGTCCTCGCCGCCATAGCGAGTGAGTGGGACACGCTGATGGACAACATAGGCACGCTTGGCCCTGCGGTCATTGGCCTCAACGTCATCATGCTGACGATCGGCTACCAGAGTGCGAAGATGCTTGATCTGGAGGCAGTCAGGGCGACTACCGTAGCTATTGAGAGCGGAATTCAGAATGCGTCTGTCGGGATCACAGTGGGGGGGCTCATAATGGCGCCAGCTGCTGGTGAGACGCTCTCGACTCTCAGCCTACCCTCTGGCGTATATGGGGTCCTGATGTACATCGTGACCCTACCGTTCGTGTGGTGGATATCTCAGAGGAGTATTATCTCCTCGAGCCAAGGCGAGGAATGAGAGTGGGTGTCGTCTCCCGGTAGCTAAGGTAGTCCGGATCCTCTCCCCACTTCTCCAGGCCTCTCCTATCCAGGATGGGGACTCCGCTGACCCTGGTGAGCAGGAGGTATACGAAAACAGGTGATATCCAGGCGACAACCTCCAGGCCGTCGAAGCAGGCAACACCGAAAGAGGCCGTTCCCGTCCAAAGCAGGATCTCGCCGAAGTAGTTGGGATGCCTGGAGCGTGCCCAAAGGCCCTCGTCGATCCACCTTCCCTCGTTCTCCTCCTTGGAGTTGAATGCAGACTTCTGGGAGTCAGCTAGGACCTCGATCGAGAACCCGGCCAACCAGAGGGCGAGCCCTATACCATCCCACACCCCAAGGGGGGGCGCTTCTCCGGACTGTGTGTTGATGACGAGGACGACGTTGAGTGTGAGGAACACCCACAGGGCCTGAAGGGTCCAAGGGACCATGAACCTGATCGGGGAAGTCTTGAGCTGGTCGAATCGTCCGTCTTTGCCCGAGTGGTGTATACGAAGAAAAAGGAATGCCGAGAGACGGAGAGACCAGATCACCGCCATGGCACTGACCAACAGTTCCCTGGTGCTAGGGTCGTCTGATTGCGAGCCAGCCCAGAGGCTGAATACCACTGCCGCAAGAAACGTCATGCCTCCAGTAAGATCGTAGAATCGCTCACTTTGTAGAATGGAGGCTGGTATCCAAGCCAACCACTGTATGCCGAATATTATCACTGCACACCACGCGACCGCGGACATGTCGGCCATCTCGACGGAGTTAGTCGAGACGGCACCAACGATCAGTAGCGTGACGGTTGCGCTTACGACCATGACGATGGCCGTCAGACGATAATCCTCTGGACTTGCTTGCATGTCTCAGCGTGCGCTAGCGGGAGGCTTCCTCATAAGGTTCTGTCTGCTCATAATCAGTACCGAATGGAGTTGCGGCGGCATGGGCTACTACAAATCCCTGCCCGCGGGCTACTGGATAACAGCAGATAAGGGCATAAACAGAAAATCCGGGGATTTGATAATAAATCTCTCTCATTGTGTTGGACTCATGTCATCAAGATTTACCTGCATCTGGATATGTCTATGCGTCGCTATGATGGGGTCGGTCTCTTCGATATCCCACAGCTCATTGGAGGACTACAGCGACTCATTCGAGTCACATGCGGACAGGGGGAGCATGGTAGTCACGTTCGATGACAGCATACACTCAGACGCAGTGAACGCAATGGACTTCGACTCTGAGGGTAATCTGATAGTAGGCGGTTCGGGGTGCGCGAGGGATAGCAGCCAGCTTACCGTGCCATACTCATGCACAATGGCCTTCGAGGGGGGGAACGTCTCAACAGACGACTTTATCCCCTCATTTGTATCGATAATCGATAGTGATGGCGCTAAGCGCTCAACCTACCTCTTCTCCAGCGGATTCGGAGATAGGGTTGATGCGGTGCTCTCCCTTTCAAACGGAGATATTCTGGTTGCGGGAGGTTTCTGCTGGCAGTCGTCTCAGACCAATGCCCCCTGCGCACTAGAGGGAGGAGGTATGTCACTACTGGGCCGAAACCCCGGCACAGACGCCTTTGTATTCAGGATGACCGGTCAAGGACAAGTAGTCTGGTCAACGGCCCTATGGTCAGGGGGCAACGACATCATAAACAGCCTTTCCGAAGGGCCGAACGGAGAGATTTACGTATACGGAATATTCTGTAATCAGGTGATGTCTAACTGCAACCTCAGGGACGGTTCGGGTATCAACATCCAAAGCAAGGGGGATACAGACGTATTCGTGGCTAAGCTGGATTCAGGGGGGGCTATCGAGTGGGTCAAGGGCCTCGGAAGCTCATCAGACGACTATGGGATGGTGAACGATTTCTGGTCGACCAGCCAGAAGGGGGTGGTAGCCACCTCTGATGGCGGTGTGATCATCTCAGGCCATGTCTGCATGAACCAAGGCTGGTTGGACAGCTGCTCCTTCAAATTCACGCCCGAAACAGAGCCTATAACAAGGAATGATGGTTTTGTCGCCAAGTACTCAGCGGACGGTACCTTCAGTTGGCACTACCAGATTGGGGGCACGGGGAACGACTACGTTCAGACGACCATAGCCCTTGACGAGGACAGGATACTTGTCGCTGGAAACCACTACTCGTGGAACTTCAGCGCTGGAGACCTCTATATCGGAAACTCCGGAAGCTCCGATGCATGGTGGGGGATTCTGAACCACACGTCACGAGAATGGGAGGGGCTGTGGGACTCAGACGACTCCCATGATTCCTACATACACTCAGCAGCAGTTGGACAGAATGGTGAGTTCGTGCTCGCGGGCTCGTCCTGTTGGGACACAACTCCCTGTATGACCGAAATAAACGGACTGGAGTTCCCGGGGGAGTCCTACGGCCTAGGTTGGGCGATGCTCGTCAATAATGACGGGAGCAGCGAGTGGATACAGGGTGTGGCATCGACAACCAGGGGGAACTCGCACGTGAACGAGGTGGCAATGAACGATCACGGCGATATTGCAATGTCCCTCAAGGGCTGCGAGAGCGAAGAGGGCAATAACGGTGATTGCATGTTCTCGATATTGGGCCACGAGCTAGGTCCTCTGGAGAACGCTAGCGTCGTCCAAATCCTCGTCAGAGACATTGACAGAGACGGGGCTATGAACCCGGATGACATGTGCCCGGACGGGGAGACCGGCTGGACCAGCACACCTGAAGAGGACGTGGATTCAGACGGGTGTCGTGATGATACGGAGGACGAGGACGACGACAACGATGGGTGGTCGGACTACGATGAGGAGTCCTGTGGGAAGTCATCGGTAGATGGCTCCTCTACACCAACAGACGCGGATGGAGATGGGGTGTGCGACTCAGTGGATACCGATGACGACAACGACGGTACAGATGACGCCATAGACTCGTTCCCGTTGGACCCCTCGGAGGCATACGACCACGATGGTGACGGAGTTGGCAACAATGCCGACCTCGATGACGACAATGACGATTGGGAGGATGGCGTAGATGACTTCCCACGTGACGGATGTGCGTACATCGACACTGACGGTGATGGGCTCCCGGACTCTCTGTTGATCCCCAACTGCCCAACTAGCTTGCTGGTAGACGAGGACGACGATGGTGATGGCACGTCTGATACGGAGGATGACTACCCATTGAATCCGCATCTAGTGAAAGACACTGACGGTGATGGGCTCCCGGACTACTACAATGGCCCTCTCAGCACTTTCATCGTAGATGAGGACGACGATGGTGATGGCATTCCTGACACAGAGGATGACTTTCCACTGGACCCTAGGGAGTCCCAAGACATGGATGGCGACGGATTAGGTGATGTGTCTGATCCGGATCGAGACGGGGATGGCTGGCTCAACCAGGATGAGTTAGATTGCGGGACGGACCCCTCCGATACAAGGGATGTTCCAGAAGACATGGATGGCGATGGAGTGTGCAACGAGTTAGATGCCACTGGAGTTCTGGATGTACTTGGCACCGGCCCCGCACTGGGCCTGGGGTTGGCAATGGTAGTATCAGTCGCAGCCCTGATGATATCCAGATACACTACTAGGGAGGACGAGGAATTCGAATTGCCCGTTCCTCCACATCTTGAATAGGCTCTTCTCCTAATTGGGGTTTCTGCGTCTGCTCCTGTTGTATTTTTCCGGAAAAATATTACTCGATTCCGAATTATTAACAAGCGACTGGTTAACCCGGAAGCGATGCCCGGCTCATGTGACAGGTCTCGCAAGGCGGCTGTGGCCAGAGCTATTTCTCCATCCTACGATAGTGCTGTGACGGGTTTCTTCGGTACGAGAGAGCCTAGTAGGGAGGAGGCGGAGGGGTCTCATTCAGCCTACGTAGCTGCGTTGAGGGCTCATGGCACTGAAGTGACGGTGTTACCTGCACTGGCGGAGCACCCTGACTGCTGCTTCACCGAGGATACCGCAGTGATAGTGGGGGATGCTGCGATAATACCCAATATGGGACATCCATCGAGAGAGGGAGAGCAGGAGGCGGTCGTTGAGCACTTGGCCCACAATTACGAGATAGCTAGGATGCCCAAGGGACTCAAGCTCGACGGGGGTGACGTCGTGTTCTACGACGATACATACCTGATTGGGGTTTCAACGAGAACAAGTAAGGAGGGTGCAGAGTTCCTTGCCTCTAGGGTAAGGGAATCTGGATACAATGCCCAGCTCATTCCGGTCCCTTCCTCCACACTTCACCTGACCACTGTCATGTCTACTCCGAGGCCTGGGACGATCGTCGCGGCTGAGGGGCACTTTACGGAGGCCCAGCTAGGGCCCGTTGCAGAGGAGCTTCTCTGGGTGCCGAACGCTGAGACCTATGCCGCGAACACAATAGGATACGCGGATGACAAGGTCATCATTTCCTCCGGCTTCCCAGTAACACGGGAAGTGATGCTCGATGCTGGATTCTCCATAACATCCGTCGACATGGACTCGATAATGCAGGCGGATGGTTCTCTGACTTGTCTCTCAGTATTCACTGGATAGAGGGTTTTTCGGGGTCCCGGTTATAGGCAGGAGGGGCTACGACCGCTCATGGTTCACATAGCAGGCAAGATCTTCCTCGGACTCGGGGCTCTGATGTTGGTGATAGGCGGAATAATGACAGCGACTGGCGGAGACACTCTCTCAGAAATCGAATGGGACGTCGAAGGAGAGAGCATCTTCGAAGGTCCTAATGGAGAGTATTCTCACTCGACGGATGACCTGATGATAATCTATGTCGATGATTCTGTGGATTGTGAGAGTTTCACACTCACCTTCGAGAATGAGACGGGGGCCAAGGGGTACGACAGTGACACCATGGAGGACTCTGACGGCGATGGGGACACGACCAACGACAATGACTACCCCTTCTTCACGAAGGACGACTGCGAGTGGGCTGATGGAGGGGACGACCCCGCGGGCTACTACAGCATCGGTTCCTTCTCGGGGGAGCAGGGAGCGTATACCGTTGAAGGATCGGGTTCATTCTATACCGTGCCGTTCTTCAAGACCGTCGGGGCAGTCGTAGAAGACGCTGCTGAGGGCATCTTCGCAATCATCGGAGGCGTCGGTCTCGCTGGGTGTGGGGTCTGTTCCCTCCTTCTGGGTGGCCTTCTAGCGTTGGTTCTCAAGGATAACAAGCCGCAGACCATGGTAGTCAACGAAATGCAGCAGTAAGCTTAGGACCGTTTAGTTGAACACCTAGTGTTCGAGTGGCAAGCCATGCGCTCACGGGCCTATGTGGCTACGCTCATGATAGTGCTGATGGTTTCCGCGCCGCTAAGCGGGTGCTTCGGAGAGGCTGACTCTGACGTGTCTTCTTCCAGCCTCCAGGTGAATCCGGAGGTACTGGTGGCTGGGAGTTTCCAAGAGGTTGAGCTGACTGCATCGGACAGGATCTCGATATACATCCCATATCTCATCAAGGACTCGGCTACGGGATTCGTTCAGAATACTACCGTCATAGACATCGGGAGGGGAGACACGGTCACCCTGGAGATGCTGGTACCACCGAGAATTACGGGGGTTTTCATTCTGGTTGGGGAGTATGGAAGGGTACACTGGCCAATCAGGGAGCAGAGCGAGTCGTGGGAGTCGTGGCTATCCAGAGGAGGAGACAGTGGTACTGATAGCCAAGGCGCGATTAGAGTTCCTGCCAACAATTCAACCTTCGACGGATTGGAGGTTCACTCCTCTGTAATGCCCGGCTCAGTCTCCGTGAAATTCGTGTCATCAATCAGACAGGCCTCGGTAACCCCCGACGAGGGGGGTGCCCAGTCGACAGGGCTCGTTCATGGGAGGATAGTCTACGACAGGTTATTCGAACTGTCTGATCCCACTGACACCCTCGACCCTGTGGATGGAAAGGCGGGGTACTTCGACAGGTGGGCGGGACAGGGTAACGCGGCCTACGAGGATGCGGCCCTGTACATCATAGGTGAGATGGAGGGCTTCGGCCTTGAGGTGGTAGCCCACCGATACGAGTACACTGACATCATGAACGTCCAGAATCCAGAGGCATACAACATATGTGCATACAAATGGGGCTCGGTTGTCCCAGACGAGTGGATGGTCTTCGGGGCACACTTTGATGTGGCGCCCCCGGCAAATGCAGTTCTTCTTGATCCCCACATCGTAGGCTTCCGGACGTACGGGACTAGGGCGGGCGCATATGATAATTCAGCCGGGACTGCTATGGTCATGGAG
>PBZE01000052.1 GCA_002730095.1 Methanobacteriota archaeon
CCAGTTCGCTGCACCATTCACATACGCATGGAATGCCGCAATGGATGACCTCAACGCAATGGGTGACGACTATGTCTTCGAGATTATCGAGGCAGACTCAGGATGTGACGGTACAGTAGCTGGTGCAGCAGCGCAGTCCCTAGTGGACGCTGGTGTTGTAGCAGTAGCTGGTGCAGCGTGCTCCGGTGCTTCAATCGGTGCTAACGCAGTCCTTTCGGCTGCATCAGTCCCTATGATCTCCTACGCAAGCACATCCCCAGCACTTAGCGATGCAGCAGCACACCCCCACTTCTACAGGATAGTACCAAGCGACGCCCTGCAGGGCCAAGCAGCAGCTGACATGATCATGGCAAGCGGAGTTTCTAACACCGCTGTCGTTCACATGACCAACAGCTACGGCGCAGGTCTAGGAGACGCAGTCGCAGCCAACCTAGGAGCAGACAACGTCTGCCTACAGTCCGGATACGAAGAAACCGCAACCGACTTCCAAGCTGCTGTTCAAGCAGTAATGGATTCTGGATGCGACTCAGTCTTCCTTGGTTCATATGCCGCTGATGGTGCAATGATCGTCGAGACCATGGCAGTCATGGGCGCTACCATACCAATCTTCAGCGCTGATGGAATGGCTGGATCGGCAGCACTAGAGGAGTACACCAACCCAGCTGCAGCAAACGGAATCGAGGTCACAAGGCCAAGAGCCGCTGCAGCAGGCGCAGGAGTTTTCGCTGCAGCTTGTGCAGCTGACTCAGTATGCCAGACTGGAATCTTCACCTCTGAAGCGTACGACGCAGTAATGATGCTCGGTCACGCGGCAATGATGGAGGACGGAGAGAACATGGGCATGCATGTCCCAATGGTCGGTGATGCTTACGCTGGAGACAGTGGCACGCACACATTCCTAGACAACGGAGACGTTGGAGGATCCGGATACGATGTCTGTACCTTCCACCACGTTCCAACATTTGGAGAGTACTTCAACTGTGACAGGATGTGGGAAGCTGGAGGCGACGGAGTCTCAGATGCACCATGGAACGGAGCTACAATCAAGATTGGATTCTTGAACGATGCTACTGGCCCAATTGCAGTATACGCAGATGGATTCGTGGCTGCTTCGCAGATTACGCTAGGTCTTGCTAACACTCTGGCATACAGTCAGGGAGTTCAGTTCGAGATAGTCTACGCAGACTCAGGCTGTGATGGTACGATGGCTGCAGCTGCAGCTCAGACCCTAGTCGATGCAGGCGTATGGGGAGTAGTCGGAGCAGCATGCTCCGGAGCTTCAATGGGAGCCAATGCGATACTTTCCGCTGCTGGAATCCCACAGGTATCCTACGCAAGCACGAGTCCAGCGCTCTCTGATGCAACAGCATACCCATCCTTCTACCGTGTCGTTCCAAGCGACGCGTTCCAGGGGTCGGTTGTAGCTGATGTCATGACCGCAGACATGCAGGACAATGTCGCAGTCATCCACATGACGAATGCATACGGATCCGGCCTAGCTGACGCATTTGTCGGCAGCATGGACGCAGCCCACATCTGCACACAGATTGGATACGAGGAGACAGCTACTGACTTCACATCCATTGTGAGCACAGTGGTTAGCGAGGGATGCACCTCCGCTATGCTAGTATCCTATGCCGCAGATGGAGCTGCTCTAATCGAGGAGATGGCCCTTCAAGGATTCACAGGAGCTATCTACGGAGCAGACGGAATTGCTGAGGAAGGACTAGCTGCCGATATGGCAGACAAGTCCCTAGTAGACGGTGTTATCGCCACAAAGCCATCATCCGGTGGCGCAATGTCAACAGTGGGCATGGTCTTCGCGGCTCAGTGTGCTGCTAACCCTGCTTGCGCTGGTGGTATCTACACCGCTGAGGCATTCGATGCTGTTTACATCACAGCATTCGCTGCCTTCACAGCCCTAGCAACCCCAGGCATTACCAAGGATATGGCAATAATGGGGACCGGCAATGGTCTAGAAGGAGCTAGTGGAGCAATCACCTTCATGTCGAATGGAGATGTTCCAGCAGCTGGCTTCTGCGTCGGTGAGTTCTCTCACGATGCAACCACTGACACAGTCTCATATGACTGTGCTAGGAACTGGGATCCAGTCAACGGAATCGTCTGATTGGTAACGTAAAGCAGTGCGGCGAGCGTGTCTCGCCGCACTGCCCCAACAATTTGATTTCAAACGATGAAGGTACGTGTAGTAGATGCTGCATGAAGCCCGTGAAAAGTTCTCAAATCTCCCTAGGGGAACACGAAGGGTCTTGATTGCGTTATTCCTATTCATCGATGCGAATCTTCTCGGTACCTCCAATGGCTGGGGGCTACTCAACCTCCTGGACCTCATTGTCGGTGACGGTCTACCAAACGACCTAGTTTGGCTGATGCAAGTAATCGAGTCAATTACTGCGGGTTTTATCCTGATCAAAGTTCTCTTTGACGATATTCCAAGTAGTAATCTCAGGACCGCCTGTTTGATACTTTCACCGATTTTCATGGTCTTAGTAACATTTGTTACACTGGATATTCTACTAAGGGGTTTGGACACTGGGGCCTCTTTCACACTAGATCTCGTTTCAATTATCACAGGGACTCTAACATGGTCTTCGACATATCTCGCAATAGCTATCGGACTGACTTTGACCTACAAGGTACAGAGGTATGGAAACTTCGCACAGTCTGAATTGTTCATGATAGGAATGTACCTTTCAATGATAATGATTTGGACAGATTATTTCTTCCCAATGTCCAGCCTTAGCACTACTAAAGACGGCGTCCTAACATGGTCCGTACTCCTATTCACGCTATTCGCGGCATTCGTTCTAACAGGGATGGCTGGAGTCATAATCGATAGATTGGTGTACAGAGGGTTCCGTAAGAGCAAAGCAACCCCGCAAGTAATGATGATTGCGTCACTGGGCGTTGCTCTGATTCTAAGGGCTCTGACTTATCTTAGATTTGGGTCATCAAGAAACATGTTTGAGCCCGAGGGAGATTGGAGGATGCCAAGTCTGAGATGGGAGATTCCAACAACCAAGTTAAGGCTGAATCTTGGAGATAGAACTCTTGAAGACGGACGGACATACACCCAATGGACATGTGAGGAAACGGGTGTCGACGAGTCCGGTGAGCCCATTTTGTCAAGAATCGTCAATGAGGCATCCAAACCCGCATACGAACTCTATGACACCACAGCAGATTGCGTCACCCAGGCTACTACCAACTATGCATACTACAAGGGAGCAGTCCCATTCGTCATATTCTCATCAGTGATTCTCCTGATGCTCCTTCTCAATAAAACAAGACTAGGCAGGAGGATGAGGGCAGTAGCAGATAATCCAGAACTTGCAGCTAGCAGTGGGATAAATGTGGAAAGAGTTCACCTTTCTAGTGCCTTTCTTTCAGCCGGAATATCAGGGATGGGTGGGGCTATCTTTGCGATGACACTTAGATTCAGTCCTGAAACCGCATTCACTCTTTTGTTACCTTCGTTTGCAATAATTGTACTTGGAACAATCGGATCTATTCCAGGTGCGATCGTTGGCTCAATAATTGTTGGATTTGTAAGAGCGTTGTCTTCTCCAGTTCTGATAGGAGTCGGACTTCCATTGGGCAGATCTAACTACTCTGCATTGGATGGAGTGATGCCATACATTTTCCTCGTCGCCATTCTTATGATAATGCCTGAGGGCATTGGGGACGCATATGAGAAGTGGAAAATCGACAGGTTAAGAAAAAGGAAAGAAGCATCCGAAAAAGACGACAAAATTGCCGCCGGTCTAGCAATTCTCCCTACTGGTATTTTCGGCCTTCATCACTGGTGGAGAGGAAGCACCCACAAGACACAAACTTTCTCAGCGGTTGCAGTCGCTTCATATGTCTATTACAGGTTCAGTAAATTCGTAGGTAGGAACTCCTTTGCGGATGGATCTTGCGCAGACTCATGCCAGAGCAACGAATTCGCCGAATCTAATCTTTTCCTCATTACAGGAAGGAATGATGGAGAGATCCTTCTTTCAGACTCTCCTCTGACTGAAGAACATCTCTTGGAGCAAACCAATCCTCCCAGTGATCTGACCCCATTCGAAGCAGAGCAGTGGATCCCGGGCGCTGTTGCCGACATGCAGCAATCATGGCTTAATCAGATGAGATTAGAGGTCGATATAGTAAACTTCATTGTAGATACAGGAGATTTAATTTGGCCATTGGCTGTTATCTGTCTTTGGGCCTATTCGATATATGAGGGCATTAAGATAATCTCAGGAAACGAGAATCAGAATACACAGTCGACCCCGATTATAACTTTCAAGAAGATCGTACAAGCCATATATGCCCCGTTTGAATCCATTAGAGGGAAATGGTCCATACTGGATAGGAACCACGAGGCAATGGTCAGAAACCAGAAAAATAAAGTCCAGGAGATAATAGCTAAAGTTACAAAGAATCTTGAATTCTCTAATCGAATCAGCCGATATCTAGATTCTTTTATGGATATCTTGAAAATACCAAAAAACAGCAAGAAAGAACTTCAAATGTATGGCAGACAAAGCCCCCTAGGCTCCAGCCTCCTATTCTATGCACTTCTGCTAGCCCTAGTCTTATTCCTGGTCTGGCTACCAATCGCGGAATCAGATACATTCGCATTCAAGAAAACACTCCAAGTCTCAAATGTCCTCCTCACACTTTCGATATTCATCCTAATGGCATTCTCACTGAATCTGCATACTGGGTATACTGGTATGGTAAACTTTGGAATTATCTTCTTTGTATCGATAGGTGCAATTACGGTGTCTATTTTGTCTGCTCCTGAGAGGGTACATGGGTATGACTGGGGGATTCTGGAAGCCACTATTGTAGGAATGCTCCTAGCTGCATTAATCGGGTGGCTGCTAGCCTATCCCACTGCACGTCTCAGAACCGATTACTTCGCTATAGTAACTATCTCATTGGGTGAGATTGTCAGAGTTCTTCTGGCAGGAGAGCCACTACTGAGGGCAGGGCCCGTTGCTTCGGCTATAGGAATATCAGGATACCCCCTCCCTCTGGAGGACTGGTGGTTCTGTGGCTCAGAGAGTTCCGGGCCAGATACTCAATGGGCTAGCCCAGATGCATGCAGAGATGATGTATTGCTCGATAGCACCCCCGCCTACCACATTGGTGAGTTGCTAAATTTAGGTGAACCAGCCCCGTATATGCTGATGTTGATGCTCATCTCCGTGTTTTCTGTGGTGGTAGTTTGGCTGATCTTGTCTAGACTACTGTCATCTCCATGGGGAAGGATCCTGAAGGCTATAAGAGAAGATGAGGAGGTGGCCCAGCACCATGGACATGACATTCTGACTCACAAAGCGGCTAGTCTGGCTCTGGGAGCGGCAATAGCCGCCTTAGCAGGAGCTTTATGGGCATGGAAGCTGACAGGATTTGATGCAAGCTTCATGTCTCCAGCAAGATCAACATTCCTCGTATGGGCTGCATTCATCATAGGAGGGACATCCAACAACAGAGGAATGGTCATTGGCGCATTCATAATTGTGCTAATGGAATTTGTGTTCAACGTCCTCGTAGCTGCTCAAGGATCATCAGACCTACCTTTGCATTCAACGGCCGGCAGGATAGACTCCCTCTTTGAATGGATTCTGACGAATCAATGGGACGTGTTCTCAATATTCCTAACAATTACAGTAATTGGTATAGCCACGAGGTCCTCAAAGCTTCTTGATTTAGGGGCATCAGGGGCATCAATATTCTTCTTAGCAGGAATATTACTCGACCAACGATCAATTGATGAGTCATTCTTCGGTGGCGTGATTAGTGCAGATATGGTTTACATCAAACTTCTGCTAATCGGCTGTCTTATGCTGTTCTCCCTCAAGTTCAATTCCAAGGGCCTCCTTCCAGAAGTACCTTCAAGACCGAGTCGACCGATTGGGGGCGATTCCAGTGAATAAGACGATTTTGAAGGTAGACAGACTCCGAAAGGAGTTTGGTGGTTTAGTCGCCGTCAAAGATGTTTCATTCGAAGTTGGTGAGGGCGAGTTCGTGGGCTTAATTGGTCCAAATGGATGTGGAAAATCTACCACATTCAATTGTATTAGCGGTTTACTCCAGCAGACCTCAGGAGAGGTAGAGATGTTCGGAGAAGACATCTCAAACCTCAGACCGGATCAAATTCAGAATAAAGGTATGACTAGGACTTTCCAGCACACCAATCTCTGGAGAGAGATGACAGTAATAGAGAACCTCATGGTCCCACCAAGAAACCAATTCGGATCCACGCCTGTTGAATTCCTTAGGTCTCTCTTCTCACCAAAAAACCAGTCTGAGAGGGCGAGGCTGCAGATGGCCTACGAGGCACTCGATCAACTCGAAGTACCACACATGGCACACAATCTTGCAAGTGAGCTTTCAGGAGGGCAATCAAAGCTTGTAGACATTGGCAGATCGATGATGGGAAGTCCTAAACTCCTACTTCTAGATGAGCCAGTGGCAGGGGGAGCTGGACCTTTGGCAATGAAGATTTTCAATAACTTGAGAAAGATCGTCGATGAGACAGGAATTTCAATCCTCATCATAGAACACAATATGGACTTCATTCTTCGACAGGGTGTTGATAGGATAGTTGTAATGAATGAGGGAGAGGTTCTGATGCAGGGAACTCCAGATGAGGTCAGAGCGAATAAGGAAGTAATTGAGGCGTATCTCGGGGCCGCTGGCTCTCCGTCAGAGGAGGAGTAAATATGAGCAGGGTACTGGATATCAAGGGACTGGAGGGAGGATATGGCTCAGTCCAGATTCTATATGGCATTGATATGTATGTCGACGAAGGGGAGTTTGTCACAATAATAGGGCCCAATGGCTGTGGCAAATCAACGCTGATAAAGACAATTTTCGGAATCGCTACCTACTACTCGGGCGAGGTATCCTACAGGGGAAATGACGTCTCGGGATGGAGAACCGACCAACTCGTCAACCAGGGAATAGCATATGTCCCACAAGTGGACAACGTATTCCCCTCGCTCTCCGTATTGGAGAATCTTCAGATGGGAGGCAACAGTCTTCCGAGCATTACTCTGTCTGAAAGAATAGAGAGGGCACTAGACATGTTCCCAGATTTGAGAGACAGAATTCACGACCTAGCCGCCTCACTTTCAGGAGGAGAAAGACAAATGCTAGCAATATCTAGGGCACTAATATCTGATCCAAAATTCCTCCTCTTGGATGAGCCCACAGCAGCGCTATCTCCACTGTACCAGCAACAGATTATTGAGAGAATCGACTCGCTAAGGGAACAGGGGATTACTGTTCTCATTGTCGAACAGAACGCACGCCTCTCACTGGCTAGGTCGGATAGGGGATACATCGTTTCCAACGGTAAGATTGTACACACTGGTGACGCAGACAAGATACTGACAGATCCCGAGATTGGAGAATACTTCCTCGGCTCAACAGGACATCAGTGAAGACGCAATGTCTGCAAGTTGGGAAAGGCACTCCTTCATTCTGTGACCGTCATCAATCACCACTAGGTCAACCAAATCTGAACCTTCCGAAACCCTCTGAGACACCTCCAATGGAACGACATCATCTTTCGATCCATGGATTATCGTGGTCCGATGTTTAATTTCGGGCCACGACATCCTTCTGGCAGCTTCCATGAAGTCCCATCCTAGATCGATTTCAAGCTCGAACCCGCTGTATCTTCTGATGCCCTCCTCCCTCCAACTATCCAACTCTTCCTCCGTAAGATTCTCCCAACTGTTATACAGTCCAAAGGCAGGAGCAATAAGTACCATTTTGAAAGCTAGATCCTCCCTCATACCCGATGCGTTGGCAGCAGCCAATCCGCCCATGGATGACCCGATCACAAGATCGTACTCCCCATTGTCAATGAGTTTCAGAAGAACCTCGGTCTGATCCTCGATGCTCCAACCCAGATCTGACATAACTGGGGAGGTTACATCCCATCCTAGGACATCCCTCATGTATGTAGGCTTAGAGCCATCGGGACCACCTTCGAAACCATGAGCAAACAGGACTCTCATTATATCAGATCCTTGGCTTCTAGTCAAATTCTAGGCCCAACAACTCAACCTCAGCAAGAGGGCATCTCGTCATAGACGCATGCTCCATCACCCTGATATGAATTTCCGCTACAACATGAACCGTCGATTCAAACATGTGACCAGCATGAACGTTATTGTCGTCATCAGACCAACAGCAGTGGATATGGGTAAATGCGTCCCCTTTCTCAGTCCGTGCTATGTTTCCTGACAGGCTCACCAACTCAGATGGCGTATCAAGGGGCCTTCTCTTGTAGATTCCCTCGGAATTCATGTAACCGTATAGGTTTTCACGAGTCCTTCCAATGCCACTAGTTATTGCTGCAGCATCGAATCCAAGCCTATCGGCCAACTCCCTCAATGATGCATGAATCTCCTCGCCGGGATCCAACCTAACCAATATGTCACTACCGGAACGCGTGTGTTCCATGACTCGCGTACCCCAATCTTTGATTTCAACCTCTCTCAGAAATTTTTCTTCGACGGCGAAAAACGGAATCCACTCCAGTGGAAAGCCGTCCATAGCTCTGAATGCCTTGAATATCAGAAATCCCTCCACTGGAAAAGCAGGGGTCTCGATTCACATCCATTTTGGTTATAGACCGTGACGTTCCGTCTCAGATGCCCGGCGGTACTAACATGGCAATGGCGACTCATGATTCTGGAGCTAGGTGGAAGACATTCCTGTCTGAGGCCAAGGAGCAAGAGATTACCCTCCTACTCTCCAAGCAAACTGCGAGTCCAGTCATTGAAGTATCATTCCACGATCTTACGGGTTTTGATCCCGAGTTCGCTGAAGATATACTAAGTAGCCCAAGACTCATTATTTCCAGTGGCCATAAGGTCCTGAGTGAAATATGCAGAGACAGGGGAGTCGACTTGGATGCAATGATCAGGCTATCCGATCTTCCAAGAGATACAATGCGTCCACTTAGGGACATAGGCTCTCGAGATATCGACAAGCTGAGAAGCTTGGATGTCATTGTAACAAAAATGTCCCAGCTTAAGCCCCGGATTCATCTTGCCGTCTTCCAGTGCGAGACTTGTGGTAACACACAACAGGTCGATCAGACCAATGAAAGCGAACTTGTAGAGCCAATTAGATGTCCCCCGGATACGGGATGTGGCGCCTCCATCAGGGGGACCGACTCAACTAGATTCAACCTTGTAATGAACGTATCAAGAATGATCAACAATCAATGGCTCGAGATTCAAGAGCTTCCGGAGAATGTACCTAGTGGGGCCCAGCCATCAAGGGCACAAGTTCTCTTGGAGGGGGATTTGGTGAACAAGCATCTACCAGGTCAGAGGATTACTGCAAACGTAATCCCGGTTGTAAGATCAGAAATCAAGAGGAATAAGAAAACTCCAATGTTCGACATAATTTACCATATGGTAAGCTCCACGCACGAGAGTGTACCATTCACTGAGATCAAAATAAGTGATGAGGAGAGAGAGCAGATAGAAGGCGTCGCAGCTATGGAGAATCTCATGCAAGTGATGCAGAATTCGATAGCGCCATCGATATTCGCCAACGACAAACTCAAGCTAATCAAGAGGTCATTGGCACTACAGCTTTTTGGAGGAGTCAGGAGGAAGACATCCGATGATAGCTACCTCAGGGGGGACATCCACATCCTTCTCATGGGCGACCCAGGAGTGGCCAAGTCCCAGCTTCTGGGCTATATGTCAAATATCTCACCCAGAGGAAAATTCGCCTCTGGAGGAGGTACCACAGGGGCAGGATTGACTGCAGCGGCAATCAGAGATACATTTGGAGACGGAAGGTTCGCACTGGAAGCGGGCGTGCTCCCACTTTCAGACAGAGGACTAGCAGCAATTGATGAGTTCGACAAGATCTCCAATGAAGATCGAAGCAGTATGCACCCAGCCATGGAACAACAGAGAATCTTCGTTGCCAAAGGAGGAATCACAGCGACACTCCCGGCCAGATGTGCGGTACTTGCCGCTGCAAACCCTGAGGGAGGGCGATTCTCAAACCGAAATGAGAGATCCAGCATCATGACCTCATTCAAAGAAACGGGTTTGCCATATCCACTGGCATCTAGATTTGACTTACTGTGGCTAATCAGAGATGAGACAGAAGTCACCACCGATACCAAAATTGCCCGTCATATACTTGATATCAGAACCTCATCAGTTAGTGAAAACAGATCACAGGAAATCGACTATGAGCCAGACCAATCGGATGGAGATGAAATATTCTCAGTCGGCGTCGATGGGAAAAAGCACCTTACCATAGAGTTCCTTAGGAAGTATGTCGCATTCGCGAAGAGGAACTATTTCCCGACTCTCAACGACAAGGCAAAGCTTGCGATAGAGCAGTATTATGTGAACATAAGAAATGAGACATCTAAGCAAGATCGCTCAGCAGGAAATTACGAGAGCGAGGGAGACAAAGACAGGGTGATACCAATCACGGCAAGGGCCATTGAGGCCTTGATAAGATTGACAGAGGCGCATGCAAGGATGCATCTTAAGGAAATAGCTGACGAAGATGATGCCAAGGTTGCACTGGCCGTATACAAGCACTGGAGGGAGGACTCGAAGATAGAGGATGAGTCAGAGCTTCATTCCGGCGTTTCAGCATCCAAGAGAAGTGCCAACCAGACCAACCAGACCATCCGCAAGGTAATCAGGGAGATATGTATGGAGAGGGGGGGGTCCGCCGGGATTGATCAGATTTACAACCGCGCGATAGATCTTGGAATAACCGAACCACAAGTGGATGAAGTCATATCTTCTATGAGTATCAGTGGAGAAATCTTCTCGCCACGAGGCGGAACCTACTCTTTCGTCCGCTGACGCTATGAGCAATCCCCTATTCGCAATCCCATGGAGCCCATGGGGGACGTCTCTAGCCCATCTTCGCTTGATCCCGACTCCCTGGGATTCATGTGTGGGTTGGAGATACATCAGCAACTAGCCACCGGCAAGCTCCACTCTCGTATGCCAAGTCAGCTATACGAGTTCGGCATTGAAGATATTCCAGACGAATGGAGCATCTCTGAGAGAAGGCTCAGGGCCTCCCAAGGTGAAGGGGGAAAGATAGATGTCGCAGCAAGGTTCGAACAGAGAAGGAATAGGACATTTGTTTACGTCCAACCACCCAATGCTGGACTTATAGAGCTAGACGAGGCTCCACCATTGCCCCATGATTCTGAGGCAGTAGATGCAGTGTTGACCATGTCTGCAATGCTTCAGGCTAAGCCAGTTCCCTCTTTGCAGCCTATGAGAAAGACAGTAGTGGATGGATCAAATACCAGTGGTTTCCAGAGGACAACACTGGTTTCAACCAATGGAATGCTAAGGACAGAAAGCGGAGATGTCGGAATCTCAGTTATATGCCTCGAAGAGGATTCTGCAAGGAAGCTAGAATCCAAGGTCACATCTGAGGGGGAAATCGTTACGTACACATTGGATAGATTAGGACTCCCCCTGGTTGAGATAGCAACAGAACCAGACATAACCAGTCCTGAGCACGCTAAGCAGTCCGCACTTGCCCTCGGCTCACTGCTCAGAGATACGAGAATGGTCAGAAGAGGACTAGGATCGATAAGGCAGGACTTGAATGTCAGTATCGCTTGCGGTGATAGGGTCGAGATCAAGGGGTGTCAAGACCTCGATTGGATTCCTAAGATAATACAAATAGAGATGGCAAGGCAGTTGCATATGTATCGATTGACAAACCAATTGAGGAAAGAGGCAAACCTGCCCCTACTTCCACCCAATAGAAATGACACAGAGGTGACAGTGGAGAATAGGGTGGCGATAGCTGCAAGGTCCAGATTACCCATGGAGATACACGATATCTCCGAATCACTGTCTGAATGCCAGTCGACAATGGTAAGGGAGGCCCTTGCCAAAGGATCTGCCGCCCTGGCTGTTAGGCTTCCCGGACTCTCTGGAAAGTTGGGCTCGAAAGAATTTGATTCTGAGGGAGCGCAACTCCCAAGACTGGGCAGAGAACTTTCTAGCGCAGCCAAACTGGCAGGTGTAGCTGGGATTTTCCACTCGGACGAGCTGCCAGCATATGGAATATCAGAAGAGGATGTAACTCAAATTAGGGGATTTTTGAATATCACTGACGAGGACGCCTTCGCCTTCTGCGTAGCTCCGAATTGGCAAGCAAAACTCGCAATGGAGTCAGTGATTCACAGATCTAGGATTGCTTATCACAGAATTCCCAAAGAAGTGAGAAATGTCGTAATTAGAAAGGGGCAACCAGAAGATGGCACAACTAGTGCCCTCAGGCCCCTCCCAGGTGGAGCTAGGATGTATCCGGAAACAGATATACCATTACAAGAAATATCCATCGAGAGGTGGGAGGACCTGCGATCTAAACTTCCTCCCACATCAGAAGAGAGAATGGAGAGACTCAAGGCATTGGATATATCTTCCAATCAGGCTGAAGCCATTCTTAATGCAGAAATCGATGATACTCTCTTTGATGGAATAGAGGGCAATCTAAGACTCCCTGCCAAGCCATGGGCGAGTGCGCTTTTGGAGCTAGGGACTTCCAATGTTCAAGCACTATCTGTGGCGGTCCACTTAAGGGAAAGCGGACTAATAACAAAGGATGGGATTGACGCCCTAGTAAGGTCCTCAGAGGACGTCAAACCGGAGAATATGATTGAATGGATGACTAATGAGGCCTCTTTGAGGGGATTCGTACCTGCTGATAGTAGCGAGGTCGAAAAGGTAGTAGAAGATATTCTAGGAGAGAAGGCCGATATGGTCAATGAGAAGGGTATGGCCGCAATGGGGCCCCTGATGGGAGTGGTCATGGCCAGGCTCGGAGGGTCGGCAGATGGCAAGATTGTGAGCAAAGCTCTACGTGAGAAGATTTCCGAGATGATGAACCAGTAATTCCAATTTGCAAACCAAATTTTTAGCATAGTTAAATTACCGACGACTCTCGGATTGAAATCCATGTCGGACAAAGTTAGATCGTTGTCCTTGGTACTTCTTTTGTTGGTGTTAATATCACTGCCTTTTCTCCAAGACAGAGTCAATCGGGAAGCTGCAAAATTCGTGTCAGACAATGAGTCTGCTCATGATGGATTGCCTATCGAGTGGAAGGATAAACAGGTAATTTGCATATTCTTCCCTTTTGATCATCCTCACGTCGAGTTTTCCTCGGGAGTCACGATGATAGGCCCAGATGGAGTTGTTATCGGGGTCAATGATGATCTCAATTCGTCGGGAGCTTGCGTAGGTGGATTTTTCGGATACGAAGATGGAATGGAATTCATGATGGATGCCACTAGAGCTGCAGGCGGAAAATTAGCGGTGGGTTACAAAACCAATCCAAACTGGGGGGAATGGGTTCATACAATCGGTGGACTGAATGAGAATGAGATTCAAGGCGACTTCAACGGCGCTTATTGGAGTCTTCTTCACAACGGCGGATACTCCATGGTAGGAATAGGAAACCTAGTCATGTCCGAAGGAGATGTCATTTCATGGGAGATAGCAACTTGGTGAAATAAGAAGCGCAACCATGAATAGATGACCCCCACTATCAAGGTAAGAGTGGTACAATGTTCGACGCGCACGCAGCAGTACTTACTCCAATTGAAACGCTCATTCTCAACGTGTCATTGCTGTTCGTTGTTGCATGGCCAATGTGGGTTGCAGGAAAGTCTCTGAGGCCCACTAACGATTTTGCAATGCTAGCACTTCTTGCCCTCTTCGCCACATCAGGCAGGATTCTCCTAGATCCACTACCCAATATTCAACCAGTCACTGTCGTAGTTCTTCTTGTCGGGGTCCACTATGGGGCTTCGAGATCAATCGCCTTCGCTTCGGTAGTTGCAATTTCATCCAATCTGGTGCTGGGACATGGATTATGGACATTGTACCAGGTGTTGGCATGGTCATTGGTTGGGATAATTGGATCATCATTAGCGGAAAAATTCCGAGATGGGGACTCATTGTCAATCAGCCGAATAGGGCTCGCAGCCTTTGCTGCCGGATTCGTCTTTGACTGGGTGGTCTCTATCAGTGCCCTCCACTCCATTCCAATGGAGAAATTCCCCGTCTACATCATGGTAGGTCTCCCATTCGATTTAGCCCACGCTGCTGGGAACCTGGCATTTGCCGCATGGCTCACAGGACCACTCTCAGAAATTATGACCAGACACTCTTCTCAGAGAGAGGCGGTGGTGGAACCTGTCAAAGTCACCTACTGAGCTCACCATGGTTCTGGTAACCAGAGCTGACCTGAACCTATCCAAGGGAAAGATGGCGGCTCAGTGCGGTCATGCCGTCTCAGAGTGTGTCTTGAAGGCGAGCTCGAAGGACAATAAGATGCTGAAGAGATATATCAGCAATGGGGCTAGAAAGATTGTAGTGGCCGCACCGCACTTGGAAGCATTAAGGAGAATATACGGAGAGGCTGCTGAGAGCGGCATTATTTGTTCGATGGTCAAGGACGCTGGACATACAGAGATCCCCCCTGGGACAGTTACAGTGGTGGGAATCGGACCAGGTAGGAGGAGCGATATCGACTCAATAACCAGTAGCCTTCCCCTGGTCAAGTGATCATAATTGAATATTTGAAATCGGCAGACTGGGAGGAAAGCCCCCCAGCCCGCCTTACGAAAGTCCTGTAATGATTACAGATCCTAGTTGACTGCTTCGTCGACCTTGACAGCGACTAGTGCCCCAATGCCGCAGAGAAGACCGTCAACGATCCAGGCCTGTGCAATCTCGGCTATCTCGTGACCCGAGCTAGCGATTGATGAAGCCATCTCACCAGCACCGGTCGTGCTTACTGTAGAAACAACGACGTCTCCAGCCATTACATCATAGGTCATCCCCATCATTCCGGCTAGAGCCATCACGGCGAATCCGCTCACCCATGCTGAATCAGCCCTGCTGTGGATCGTCCAGAAGATAGCACCAGCAGCAACCATAGTAATTGCTCCCCATGCATCAGGTGCGTCGAACCCTGGCTGTACTGTTTCCCAGCTGCTTTCCACAGCTCCCATTTCAGTCATCATTAGGATGGCCAGTGCGGCTCCTACGATCTGCGCTATCAGTCGCATCCCATTTGCCATCCAGTTGCCCTCAGTGTCACTAAGGTCCCCAGTCATCATGTGCATCCAGGTTATCACCGGTAGTACGTGAGCACCGGAGAATGCCATCCAAACAGCTGCCATTACAACAGCTGCCCCTAGGCTTCCCCAGCCCATTCCGACCACGAGCCACGCTACCACGAAGGCACCGCCGATCTCTGCTTTCATTGCGTTCATATCCATTTCCATTTTATTTTCCTCCCACCTCAGTGAGCAGTCTCCCACATGACTCATATCTTATAACTAAGACCTATTATATACGCAAAAAAACGCTAATTTAAGGGGTTTTTGAAATTGCCAGTGTAGCCAACAACACCTAATTTCATAAAAAATATCTAGTTTACAGTAGTTTATATGTAAATTTCTTTCAGTGCTACGCACTGATTGGAAAAAAACCCAATTTCAGCCTCATTTGATATGTGACCCCTGTCTGCGAAACGCATGCAGCACTATGAAAGCGACAATGTGGACCTCAGGAGCGACACGGTAACTCAGCCAACACCCGGGATGAGAGACGCAATGTCCGAGGCCTCCGTTGGTGATGATGTGCTTGGTGATGATCCCACTGTCATCGAGCTTCAAGAGAAGGTAGCTGGGATGTTCGGTAAAGAGGCCGCCCTTTTCGTACCCTCTGGGACTATGTCCAATGCAATAGCAA